>NZ_BAFW01000251.1 GCF_000308535.1 Nocardia cerradoensis NBRC 101014
CAGCAGTTACACGTGATTCGGTGAATCACGCGCGAATTGTCAGCCACGAGTGAGGTTCAGCACACAGTCCGATCGGTCCGGACCGAATGGTCGCATCCGGTCCGGACCGAAATCGGGCGACGGAACGGAACGGTTTCGAATCGAATCGGCGAATAGCGATCGACATCCCGCATCGACGCTGATCGCGCGAGTAGTCTCGGGTCGCGGGTAGTCGCGCGACACCCACACACTCACGGCACGGAGGTCCGGGAGGTCGTCATGACTTGCGACTTGATGCTCATCGCGTACGACGGATCCGAGAATGCGAAGCGGGCCGTGGAATATGCGGGGCGGTTTTTGTCCGCGCCCCGGGCGGTCGTGCTCACGGCGTGGGAGCCGATGGTGCGCCAGGCCGCGCGGCTGTCCGGACTTTCCGGGGTGATGCAGCCGGAATGGCTTCCGGACGAGGAGATCGAGGATATCGCCTACGTCGACGCCAAACAGATCAATGCCGAGGGCGTACGGCTGGCGAAATTGGCGGGATTGAATGCGGAGCCACGCACCGCCGAATGCACCTCGACCATCTGGAATGCGATCGTCGACGTGGCCGACGAGCTGAATGTCGACATCATCGTCGCCGGTACACGCGGTTCCACGGGCATCCGCGCCCTGCTGCATTCGAGCGTGGCGGAGGCGGTGCTGAAACACTGCCACCGGCCGATTCTGCTGGTGCCGCCGGGAAAGGAACCGATTCCGGTCAGCGATCTCGCCGGTCAGCTGTGACACTGCCGGTCAGCTGTGACACTGCCGCTCTCCCTCACATGAGCCTGCCCACATGAGACGTGCGTCGCTACCCGGGCGCCGCGCGTTCCGGACACGACTATCGTCGGGAAACTATGGACGGCTTTCTGCTCGCACAACCGGGGGGCGTGGTCCGTACGACCGGCATCCGGCGCGCATTCGACGATGCGCGGCGGGCGGCGGCGGCCCTGCGCGCGGGTGCGGCGGAACTGATCGTCGGCGCGATCCCGTTCGATCCGGCCGATGCGGCCGCCCTGTGCGAACCGGAACAGGCGCAGCACAGCGCGGGCCCCTGGCGTCCGGCCGCGGTACCACCGCTGCCCGAGGTGCGGGTCGTCGCGGAGATTCCCAGCCCGGCCGAGCATGTGGCCCGGGTGACGAAACTGGTGGAGCAGCTGTCGGATCCGGCGCAGCCGTTACGCAAGGTGGTCGCCGCGCGGTCGTTGATCGCCGAGGCGCGGCAGCCGCTCGAACCCGAGGTGATCGCCGCGCACCTGCTGGTCCGTCATCCCCAGGCCAACGTCTTCGCCGTCGATCTGACACCCGCCGGCCGGTCCGGCGCACATCTGGTCGGCGCCACACCGGAGGTGCTGGTCGCCCGGCACGGCGACACCGTCACGCTGCGTCCGCTGGCCGGGACACTGCCCCGGCACGCCGATCCCGCCGTCGATGCCGAACGGTCGCGAGAGTTGTTGTCCGATACCAAGAATCGTGACGAGCACGCCTTCGTCATCGAATGGATCCGCGAACAACTCACTCCGGTCTGTGCCGAATTCGCGATCCCCGAGGGTCCCGAGCTGATCAACACCGCCGAGGTCTGGCATCTGGCGACGCCCATCACGGGCCGGTTGCGCGACCCCGCCACCACCGCGCTCGACCTGGCGCTGCTGCTGCATCCCACGCCCGCGGTCTGCGGGACCCCCACCGATCTCGCCCTGCGAACCATCACCGAATACGAGGAGCCGCGCGGGTTCTACGGCGGCGCGGTCGGCTGGTGCGACGCCCGCGGCGACGGCGAATGGGTGGTCTCGATCCGATGCGCCGACGTGTCCGCGGACGGGCGCACCGTGCAGGCTTACGGTGGCGGCGGCATCGTGGCGGCGTCCGACCCGCGCACCGAACTCGACGAGACGACGGCCAAACTGCGCACCCTGTTGAACGGGCTGGCCTGTGCGGTACCGGACCAGCCGAGCTGATCGGGGCTGATCGGGCTGATCGGGGCTGCTCGCAGGGCGCGAGAGGGCCTAGCGACCGGCGGGTTGCCGTGCTGCGTGCCGCCTGTGGCGCGCCCATGTTGTAGGTTGGCTCGCAAGACGCCTGTGTCGATGTTGGGAGTACGCGATGAAGTTTGCCGTCCCGGGGGTTGCGAGCGCCGTCGCCGGAGCGCTGCTCGGCGTGATCGCGGTGTTCGTCGTCGTGACGGCGACAGCGCAGAATTCGCGGCCCGAGGTGGATCGCAGTGGCGACGCGTCGTCGTCGCTGCTGAACAACGTTGAGTACGGCGCGCGCTGACGCTGCGCCCGCCGCTGCCCCCTCCGCCGACTCTCGTTCCTCGGCCACCGCACCACTGGGCCGGCGTTGGTTCGCCGGTACCGTTCTCGTCGCCTTCCTGCTGACCTTTCTGCAGGCACCCGGCAATACCGTCGCCGACACCAAATACGATCTCGCCCAGAATCCGGTCGGATTCCTGCAGCGCGCCGCCCATCTGTGGAGCAGTCAGGCGCCGATGGGCCAGGTGCAGAACCAGGCGTACGGATATTTCTTCCCGCACGGTGCCTTCTTCTCCCTCGGCCATGTGCTGGGCCTTCCGGCGTGGGTGACCCAGCGGATCTGGTGGGCGCTGCTGATTCTCGCCGGCTTCTGGGGCATCGTCCGGCTGTGCGAGGTGCTGGGCATCGGCACCCGCGGTTCCCGGGTGGTCGCGGCGGTCGCGTTCGCGCTGTCGCCGCGGGTGCTGACCACGCTCGGATCCATCTCCTCGGAAACCCTGCCGATGATGCTGGCCCCCTGGGTGCTGCTCGCCCCGGCCGCCCTGGGTGTCGTCGGGATGCCGCGGATTCATGCCGCCCGATCCGGGTGGCGGCGACTGCTACCGCACCGGCCGACCGCCGAATCGGTCTCGATGCGCGGTGCGACCTCGCCCGCGGCGAGCGCCCTCGCGCTGGCGCTGATGGGGTCGGTCAACGCGGTCGCGACCGTGGCCGCCTTTCTGCCCGCGGCACTGTGGTGGGCCTCGTATCGCCCCGATCGCACCTGGTGGCGGTTCACCCGGGCGTGGATTCCGCTGTTGATCCTGGGCACCTTCTGGTGGGTGGTGCCGCTGCTGGTGCTCGGCAAGGTCAGCCCGCCGTTCCTGGACTACATCGAATCCTCCGGGGTGACCACCCAGTGGGCGTCGCTGGGTGAGGTGTTGCGCGGCACCGACAGCTGGACGCCGTACGTCTCACCGGAGCGGATCGCGGGCGCGGTGCTGGTCACCCAGCCCGCGGCGGTGCTGGCGACCGGAGCGCTCGCGGCGGCCGGAATGGCCGGGCTGGCGATGCGTTCCATGCCGGGACGCGGACGGTTCGCGCTCGTTCTGATCGCCGGCCTGGTCGGCATCTGCGCCGGATACGCCGGACAGCTCGGCGGGCCGTTCGCCGAATCGGTGCGGATCTTCCTGGATTCCGGCGGCGCCCCGCTGCGCAATGTGCACAAGCTGGAACCGCTGATCCGGATCCCGCTGGTGATCGGACTCGCTCATCTGCTGCGCCGGGTGCCGCTGCCCGCCTCGGTGCCGATGCCGGTGTGGCGCAGCGCCTTCGCGCATCCGGAACGCAACCGGATGGTCGCGGTGGCGGCGCTGCTGCTGGCGGCGCTGGCCCTGTCGACCTCGCTGGCATGGACCGGGAAGCTCGCCCCGCGCGGCGCCTACGACAAGGTGCCGGCGTACTGGCAGCAGACCGCGGACTGGCTGGCGCACAATGCCTCCGACACCCGGGCGCTGGTGGTGCCCGGAGCGCCGTTCGGCAGCCAGATCTGGGGACTTACCCGCGACGAACCGCTGCAGGCCCTGGCCCGCACGCCGTGGGCGGTGCGCGATGCCGTACCCCTCACCCCGCCGGGGGCGATCCGGGCGATGGATTCGGTGCAGCGGCTGATCGCCGACGGCCGGCCCTCCACGGGGCTCGCCCCGACGCTGATCGATCAGGGCATCGGAATTCTCGTGCTGCGCAACGATCTCGACCCCGACACCTCCCGCTCCACCCGTCCGATGCCGGCGCACGAGGCGATCGAGGGTTCGCCCGGAATCACCAAGGTCGCCGAATTCGGCAACCCGATCGAGGTGGGCCACGGCGACGGACTGGTCGCCGACGGCGATCTGCGCCCGACGTATCCCGCGATCGAGATCTACCGGGTGAGCGACGGCGACAGCGGCCAACCGGCCGACATCCGCAGTGGTCCCGGCGCTCCCGCGAGCTTTCCCGGGGCGCGGACCGTCCCGCTGAATTCCGTGCCGGTCGTGCAGGGCGGTCCGGAAGTGCTGGAACGGCTGCGTCGCAACGGATCCGGTACGAGCGGTCCCACCCTGCTGGCCGCCGATGCCGCCCGCGCCGGACTGACTCCCTCGGCGACCACGATCACCGATACCCCGATGGACCGCGAGGCCGATTTCGGGCGGGTGGACAACCACAATTCGGCGCTGCGCGCGCCCACCGACGCCCGCCGCACCCACAACCTGGTCCCCGATTACCCGGTGCCCGGCGCGCAGCCGGTGGAGGGACAGTGGTCCGGCGCCACCGTCACGGCCTCCAGTTCCGCGGCCGATGCCACCCAGCTCGGCGGTGCGGCCCCGGGAAGTTCGACCGCGGCCGCCTTCGACGGCGACCCGAGTACCGCGTGGCTGAGCACCAGTGCCGAACACGCTGTCGGACAATGGCTCCGGCTCGGCCTCGACCATCCGATCCAGGCGGGGGCACTCCAGGTGACCACGAGTCCGGCCGCCATCGGCGATCCGGTGAAGTGGATCGAGGTGCGCACCGCCAACGGCACGGTGGCCGCGCGAATATCGGAACCCGGTGCACCGGTATCGGTTTCGCTGCCGCCGGGGCGCACCGACTGGCTCACCATCACGGCGACCCGCACCGAGAACGGCACCGGCGGTGGGCAATTCGGGCTCAGCGAGGTGCAGCTGTTCGACTATTCGAACCGCGACGCGCCGACGCCGGTGACCATCCGCCACCGCACGGTGCTGCCGCCCGTTCCGGCCGGAACGCCGGTGCGCGGCTGGAATCTGGGACAGGAATTCCCCGGTCGCAGTGGATGTTTCGATGCACCCGATCGCGTGCGCTGCAGTAAGGGCCTCGCACTGCCCGCCGAGGAACCGGGCGCCTTCGAGCGCACACTCGATGTCCCGGACCCGATGACGGTCGCACCGCGGCTGACCCTGCGCACCCGGCAGGGCCCGGCACTGGAAAGTCTGCTGACCGATCCCGAGCGGCCCATCGCCCGGGGCAAGGCCGACGTCGGCGATCTGCGCGGTTCGGCCTTCGCCGCGACCGACGGCGATCCGCGCACCAGCTGGATCGCCCCCGAGGACACCGTGCGCAATCGCACCGGCGCCAAACCGACGCTGACCGTTCAGCTGCCGCGCCCGGAACTGGTCACCGGCCTCGAGGTGACCCCGCCGATGGGCGCCCTGCCCGCACGGCCGACCTCGATCGCGGTGAATCTCGGTGACGGGCCGCAGGTGCGTGAGATTCCGCCCGCACCGAAGGGACGCGACCCGGAGTCGACGGCCGAGTCACCGGGCCGCACCTCGCCGACCGCCACACCGCCCCGGGACGCCCCCGCCCCGCAGCCCAAGTCGACCGACACCCCGGCGCCGATGTCCGCACCGCCGACTCCGGTCCGGCTGGATCTGCATCCGTACGTCACCGACCACATCGAGATCAGCATCGATACCTGGAAGCCGGTGCTGGACCGCACCGCACTCGGCCTCACCCAGGAGCAGCCGCCGGGCCTGGCGGAAGTGTCGGTGCTCGGACCGGACTATCCGGCGCCCGCCGCCGGCGACCGGCCGGTGACCGTGGACTGCGACCACGGCCCGACCCTCGCGGTCGCCGGGCGGGTGCTGCACACGAGCGTGACCGCGACGGCCGACGAATTGCGCACGGGGAAGCCTGTTTCCGCCACCGTATGCGCGCCCGGTGATACCGGGAACGGCGGTGAGACGGTGGACCTTCCGGCCGGTTCCGTCGACGTCACGGTCGCTCCGACCGAACTGTTCTCGGTCGACGAATTGCGTATGGACAATACGGCTTTCGAGGGCGGGACTGCCGTGGACCGCCCCGCGCCGGAGTCGGCCGGAGGCGCCGATCGCCCGGCCGGCATCGACGCGCCGGCCGGCGATCGCCTGCTGGTGCTGCCGCTCAGTACCAATGTCGGCTGGACCGCGCACACCGGGGACGGTCACACGTTGCGCCCCGTCGTGGTCGACGGATGGAAGCAGGGGTGGGTGCTTCCCGCCGATGCGCACGGCCCGGTGACCGTGGGATTCCCGATCGACCGCTGGTATCGCCTGGCCATCTTCGGCGGCCTGCTCCTGCTGATCCCGCTGGCGCTGCTGGCCCTGCCGGTACCGGGGCGGCTGCGTAAATGGTTGCGGCACAGGGATAATGACCATCACGCGGCCCACCTGCCTGTGGACGAAACTGCGCCGCTCCCCACAGAAGACAGGACGCCCGGCGACACCGCTCTGTCGGCGGCCGACTCGCGGGCCCCGGGGGACGGTGCACCGACGACGGGAGATGGTGCGCTCGCGCACGGAATCGGCGACGGCACGACGCCCCGGCCGCACGGCGCTTCGAGCACATCCGACGATCACACCGACAATCCCGTGACCGCCGTCCCGGCACAGGCCTCCTCGGCCGTGTCCTACGACCCACCGCCTCGGACCTGGAACAGCTGGTGGCTGGGCGCCGTCGGCGTACTGGTCGCCGCCTTCCTCATCGCCGGTCCGATCGGGACGGTGTGCGCCGCGATCGGTGTCGTCGCGGTGCGGGTGCTGCCGCGGGCGCCGCTCGCCCTCGCCGTGCTGGCCGGGGCCGGAACGATCCTGGGCGAAGCCGCGCTCTCCACCGGGCCGTGGCGGTCGGGAGAGGTCTATATGGGCGGCTCGCTGTGGTCACAGTTCCCGGCGCTGGTGGCGGTGGTCGCCGTGGGCGTCGCCGCACTGCCCGCCCGGAAACCGTGGGGACGGGTGGGTTCCACTACCCGAACCGGCGTTTGACCCACTGCCGTACCGGTTCCTCGACCAGCGCGTAACTCGCGGCGGCCAGCGGAATCGTGAAGGCGACCGTCAACGCCAGCACATGCAGGAACCCGCCGTTGAACGGGATGAAACCGAAGATCGGGAACATCATCGCCAGGACCACCAGATGCCAGATGAAGATGCCGTAGGACCAGCGTCCGATCGTCAGCGCCAGGCGGCTCTCCAGAAAGCGGTGCCGCGCGACACCGAGCACGAGCGGGGCCAGCAGGCCGAAACCGATCAAGGCCCCTAGACCCATTTTCATCGCGTACTGCCACGCCGCAGCGCGGGCCAGTCCGGCGGGCCCGGCCAGCTCGGTGGCCGAGAGCGCGAACGCGGCCGCGGCCACCGACCACATCAGCCGGCGGTCACCGAGCCACCGCTGCCACCGCGGCGCCGCATCCCCGTCCCGCGATCGCGCGCCCAGGATCTCGGCCAGTTCGGCCAGCACCATGCCCGCCGCGAACCACGGCAGATATCCGGGCAGCCAGTTGTCGGCGTGGATGGCGTCCGGGGTGGGTACCGGCAGGAAATTCCAGCCCAGGCACAGCACTCCGATCGCGGTCACCGCGAACACCCGGTGCCGCGCCGCCGTGCCGCGCAACCCGGCCAGCGCCCAGGCCAGCAGCGGCAGCACCAGATAGAAGGCCACCTCCACCGACAGACTCCACATCTGGGTGAGCCCGTCGGTCAGGGTCAGCGGGACGAAGACCTGCACCAACGTCAGATTCGCCCCCCACACCCGCAGCCCGGCCGAATGCGCCGCGGACGGCAGCAGGGTGAGCGCCACGCAGACCACGACCCAGTAGGCGGGCAGGATGCGAGCGGCCCGGTGCAGCAGATAGCGCCCGGCCCGCGGCGCGGTGCCCAGGCCGCGGGCCGCGGCGGCGTGCGGGCGCCACAGCAGGAAGCCGGAGAGGCCGAAGAATACGGCCACGGCCATGTCGAATCGCTCCCACACCCGCCCGATCACCGGCGTTCCCGCGGCGCCGGTCTGGAAGGCCACGTGGGTCAGCACCACACCGAGTGCGGCCAGTCCGCGCAGACCCTCCAGTGCGGGAACGAATTTCCGGATTCCGGGGACGGCCGGAGCTGGGCGCGACGCCGGGACAACCGGCACGTCGGTGCTGGATGTGGCGATATCGGGCGTTGCGGTCATCGCGATCCAGTGTGCCCTGCCCGGTTCGCCGGCACCGCGAGCGGCTCCCCGCGGCGCGAACGTGGCCCGCGCGTCGCCGGACGGCCGTACTTCTTCGGGGTGTTTTCCGCACTCAGCTCGCCGGGTTAAGGTGCCGGACTGTTAGTGTCGGGGCTCACGAGTGCTTGTGTTATGACCGCACCCGGTTATGAGCGCACCCGGACGAGGCTTGTTCGACGACGAGGAGAGTTTGCATGGCACTCAGTGCCGGTACCAAGAGGACGGTGGCCTGCCTGCTCGTGGGACTCGGTGCGCTGTTGATCGTCGCAGCGATACTGATTCCGACCTACGGGGTGAGCCAGTTGGCCAAAACTCCCCTCGACCTCGAGATCACCACCATCGCATCCAGCAAGCCCGACGCCACGAGCGAGGTGCTGGACGCGAAATCGCTCACCTCCGGTGAGGGCCCGGTGCAGATCGACAAGAACGTCGGGCTCATCTCGCAGCGCTTCCTCACCGTCGAGGATCCGTCGGGTAAGACCAATATGACGATCCAGGCCGGTCAGACGCTGCGCCGCAAGGACAAGACCGGTGACACCGGCCTGCTGTCGGCGATCATCGACCGCGTCACCATCGACCGCAAGACCGGTCAGCCGATCGACGACGACCCCAACGGCTCGATCGCGACCACCGTCGACAGCAAGGGCAACAGCGTCCCGGATCCGGTGCAGCACACCGGTCTCCAGTACCGCTTCCCGATCGGCACCGAGAAGACCACGTACCCGTACTTCGACATCAACGCCCGCAAGTCGTTCGATATGAAGTTCGTGGAAGAGACCGAGATCAACGATCTGAAGGTCTACCACTTCCGCCAGCAGGTGCCGGCCACCGATCTGTCGAAGGTCACCTCCGCACCGACCAACCGGCTCACCTTCCCGGCCGCCAAGTGGGGCGTGCAGGGCGAGGGCGACGTCACGATGAACCGCTTCTACACCAACACCCGCGACGTGTGGGTCGAGCCGAAGACCGGCACCATCGTGAACGGCACCGAGCAGCTGCACCAGTACTACGCGCGCAGCGCGGACAAGCCCGAGGTCACCGCAATCAACACCACGCTGACCTTCGATCCGGACACCGTCCGCTCGCAGGCCGACGAGGCCCGCAAGTACATGGACCAGATCTCGCTCTACAGTCGCACACTGCCGATCATCCTCGGTGTGCTGGGTGCGATCTCGCTGATCGCCGGCCTGATCCTGGGCCTGCGCGGCGGCGAGGGCTCCTCGAAGCCGGGCCGGCTGGTCAAGAAGCCGCAGTCGACCCCGCCGAGCGAGAAGCCGGGGCAGCAGTTCTCGGAAGCGCCGACGCAGCAGATCGACATCAGCAAGAACCTGTGATCAGCCAGAGCCGGTAGTTCTCCGGTCGCCCAGTGGCTCCCCGGTCTTCGGACGGGGAGCCACTGGCGTTTCGCGGGGCTGCTACCTCGCGGCCGGCCGGGTGGCGGGCTGCATGCGGAAGGTCAGCGCCTCCATGAGGGTCTTGCGCTGGGTCTTCTGCACCGCCGCGATCCGCCATTCGCCGTCGGCTTCGCGGACCACGGTGTAGGTGGCCAGCTTGCCCAGCTTCTTCGGCCGCCCCTTGGACGATTCCCCGCGGGTGACGACGACGGCGGTATCGCTGCCGTAGCGGCGGATCTCGACAATGTCGACGGTGAGCCGGGTGCCCTTCAGGAAACTGTCGAACAGCGCCTGATGCGCGCCGCCGATCTCGGTGCCACCGTGATAGACGCTGCCCAGGTAGGTGACGTCGGTGGCGTCGGCGGTGAAACAGGCGCCGTAGGCGGCGCCGTCGCCGCGGTTCCAGGCGTCGCGGCTGCGCTCGATGAGGGCGCGGATGGCGGTGGTGTCGGTGGTGGTGGACATGGTGGTCTCCTCGATCGGCGAGCAGGGTCAGAGCGGTTCGGCGCGGCAGCAGCCGCATGGCGGTGGTCCAGATCCGGGCGACTGCACCAGCCACGGCGGTACGTCGGCGGCGGTCTCGGAGGCGGTCGCGGTGACACCGGGGCACAGGGCCATGACGTGAACAGGGTTTCGGAGAACGCGGTAACCCGGTGAAGCAGCCGGGCGACCGCCGCCACACCGGCCGCGGTGGCCAGGTCCGCGGCGAGATGATCGTGGCCGGGCCCGAGTTCACCGACTAGGGCCGCCAGCCGATCGGTATCCCGGGCCACGGCGGTCACCGAGAAGCCCTCTGCCGCAAGGCCGGTGGCGAAGGCGCGGCCGATGCCGGCACTCGCGCCGGTCACCAGGGCCTTCACCGTTCGGCCTCGGGCTTGGTGGCCGGGTCGAACAGGAAGGACACCCGCTCGAACACCGACCGGCGCGCGGTGTTGTGGAAACTCGCGATCCGCCACCGGCCGTCGGCTTCGCGGACCAGCGTGTAGGTCTGGGTCTTGGACAACTCGTGCGGGCGATCGCCGTCGTACCGGTCGCCCCGGCTGGTGACGATGGCGACGTCACCGCCGTAGAACCGGGCGCCGAGGAACGAATCGGCCAGTTTGCTGCCCTTCAGGAAACCGCTGAACAGCGCGCGGTGTGCCTCGGTGAGATCGCGGCGTCCGCTGTAGTAGGTGCCCACGAAGGTCGTGTAGGTGGCGTTCTCGGTGAAGGCGGCACCGTAGGCGTCGGCATCGTTGCGATCCCACGCGGCCGTCATATCGCCGATGGTCGAGCACACCGCTCGCAGATCCTCGGCGCTGCCGCCCTCGGCTCGCACACTCGTGCATTCGGCGACGCCCGTATTGCGCACGTCGGAGGTCTGATCCAGCCAGACGTATCCACCGGCCGCGGCGACGCCGAGGCCCAGCACGGTGGCGCCGAGCGCCTCGGCCACGGTGCGGCGGCGGGATTTCCCGGGTCGGGCGGGTGCGGCGGGCTCGGTGGTGGCGGTCATGAGCAGGTCCTCTCGTGATATTCTCTGCTTAGAAGATTTTACTTCTTTGGAGAAGTCTCTTCTTTGAGGAAGAGATTACGAGAGAGGTGTGTCCCGTGTCAACGACGAGTCGCGAGAACGACCCCAGCCAGGTCTTTCGCCGCTATCTGAGTTCCGTCGTGCTGCATGCTCAAGCGGGTGCGAAAGCGGTCGGGCTCGGCGCCACCGACCTCTACGCGCTCAACATCCTGGAGCTGAGCGGCGCGATGACGCCCGGCGAACTCGGCGCCCGCACCGGGCTCACCACCGGGCCCACCACCCGCCTGATCGATCGCCTGGAACAGGGCGGCTACGTGCGCCGGGCGCCGGATCCGGCCGACCGGCGCAAGGTCATCGTCGAACCGGTGGACCGGCCCGCCGGCCTGGACAGCGCCCTGGCCCCGGCCCGCCGCCGGATCGGTGACATCGTGCGCGGCTACAGCCCCGAACAGCGGGAACTGCTGTTCGACTATTTCGCCCGAGCGGCCGACGCGTACCAGCGCGCCGCCGAAGACATCACCGCCGAGGAAGTCACCGAAGCGGAGGCACCGGGCGAGTGAGTCGCCTCCCCGTCACTCGGCAGGTAACGGCGAAAGCTTCTCTCGCACAGCGATATTCGTAGCACCCGGATCGCGACGGACGGTACGGATCACCACGGTGACCACCAGCGTGGTCACGACAGCGACGATGGCGGTGGCCAGCGCGATCAATGCCGGGAGGCTGCGCACGAACGGCACGGCGACGCCCACTTCGACCACCAATCCGGCCCAGATGACGGCGGCCGGTGCGGTGCGGTCGGCGGCGATGGCCGACAGCAAGGCTCCCTGCAGCACCGCCAACAGCGCGCCGGCCAACGCGAACAACCACAGCAGATCCTGGATCGGCGCGTAGTCACGGCCGGCGAACAGTGGGGCCAGCGGCGCCAGCACGGCCGCCCCGGCCACGGCGACCAGGCCGACCGCCGCCAGCACACCGAGTGCGGACCGCAGCGCGCGCACGGAATGCTGTGGTTGCGCCATCCGCGGATACAGCACGACGCCGACGGCCTGCGGCAGCCAGAACGCGATCTTGGTGGCGATCGCGCCGAGGGCGTAGCGGCTGGCGTCCGCCTCGCCGAGGACGACGCGGGCGACGATCAGATCCGCGGACGACAGGGCCATCAGGGCAGCCTGGACCTGGGCCGCGCGCAGGACGGCGGCCACGTCGGCGGCCCGCGCCGCCCCGATCCGCGCGCCGGTGCTCCGGACCTCGGCGGGGGTCTGCGCGACCTCGGCCGCGCTCGACGGCAACGGCGTCGAGCCGGCGTCCGTCGCCGAGAGTGCGATCCGGGAGATCCGGTTCGCCGCGGTGGTAGCGACCAGCAGGCCGAGAGCAGCGCACCAGAGCGCAGCGGCGGCACCCGCACCGACGGCCAGCGCGATCAGCGCCGGCGCGACCCGGGCGATCGCCGAACCCCCGAGAACGGTTGCGAGCGAACGGAATCGGTTCGTTCCCTGCAGAATTCCCTGCTCGCCGGAGAGCAACACCAGCACCGGCGCGGCGATAAGCGCCCCGCCCGCGGCGACCGCGCTCACGTGCAGCAGCACCGCGACGGCGGGTACGAGCGCGAGCGCGACGACCGCCACGATCATCGCGCAGCGCCGGGTCAGGCCGCGCACCGTCGCCACCGCGGCGCCGCGCACCAACTCCCGCGCGACCACGTTCTGCAGCGCCAACGCCGGCACCGCGGCGAGCAACTGCACGGCCAGCAGGCTCGCGAAGGCGCTGTAACCGGTCACGCCCAGCCAGCGCCCGGCCAGCAGCTGCAGCAGATAACCGGCGATATTGGCGGTCATGGCCCCAGCGGTCACCAGGGTCATATCCGCGACCACGGGTAGACGGCGCAGGGCAGGCATCCCGCCATGCTCCCACCTCCGCGCCACCCGGCACAGCCGAGGCCCGCCGGTACGCGACCGTGGTGCGGTCCAGCGGGTGTTTCAGTCCTCGTCCACCAGCTGGCGCCGCACGTCGAGCAGATGATGGCGGACCTCATGGACGGTGTGGACCGCCACCCAGCCCAGTTCGCGCTCGACGCGATCGGGGTAGTTGTACAGAACTCGCCGGTTCCAGTCGTCGGCGTCGAGGCGGTCGAGCACATTCGCGAGCAGTCGCGCCGAGACGAGCAGTTCCTGAGCCACGTCGGCGGGATCCTGTTCGGCATAGCCGTCGTGATCGGCACGTTCGTCCCGGCCCATGGTGACGAGCGCCGGGCGGTCGGTGCGGCGCGCCAGCAGCACACGTTCGCGCTGCACGAGCAGGACGTCCCGGACGTGGCAGCCGTATTCCAGCGGCGACCACAGCTCGGGAAGGCGGCGACGCCGCGCGTCGGCGCAGTCGTTCAGTGTGGCGGCCAGCTCGGTGACCCCGGCGAGGATCGCGGTCGCGGCCCGCGGCGCCTCCTCCGGCCGGTACTCGTAACCGCATTCGGCGCATCGATCCATCGCACAACCCCGTCTCGCCGCGTTGACACCGTCTCAGTGAGACCATATCGTTAGTATCACTGATACGATCTCAATGTGAGGATTTGTTATGTCGATCGAGGCGAACAAGGACGTCATCCGCCGATTCATGAAGGCCGGTGACGCCCCGACAAGGGATCTACCGGCTGTCTGGGACAGCTTCACGCCGGACTGCACGTTCCCGACCCTCGCCGCCCGCACCGGCCGTAGCCGGTTCACCGTGGCGGACTACCGGACATTCCTGCTCGACTACCTCCGGGCGCTCCCGGACGCCACCTTCACCGTGGACGAACTGATCGCGGAGGACGACCGGGTCTGGGCCCACATCACCATCCGCGGCACCCATTCCGCGGAGCTGCGCGGCGTCCCCGCGACCCACCGGCCGGTGGAGTACACCCAGCTCGGCCTGTACACGATTCGCGGCGGGAAGATCGCGGAAGCGCGGGCGGTGTTCGACGATGTGACGTTGCTGCGCCAGATCGGCGGGCAGGTGTAGGGAGCCGGGCGGGCGTCGGCGGTGTAGGGAGCCCGGGCGGGCATCCGCGGCCGGCATCCCGGCCGACGTAGGGTGACTCAGCGTGACCGGGGCTCGAGAACACGGCGACGACACCAGAAGCTCGCAGCTGCGTCCGGCGAGCGCCGCGCCGAGGTGGGCCCGGATCGTTCCCATGGCCTACAGCCTCGCGCTCGCCCTGGTCGTGGTCGGTCCGTTGTTGGGGCCGGGATATCTGCTGCTGCGCGACGGGGTGAGCACGCCGCGGTCCTATGCGACCGATGCGGCTCTGGGCTTGGGTGACGCGGCGCCGAGGGCCGTTCCGCAGGACGGATTGCTCGCCGCACTGTCGGTGGTGGTGGACGGGGGGATCGTCGTCAAGGCGATTCTGGTGCTGGCGCTCGCGGCCGCCGGATGGGGCGCGGCCCGGCTCGCGCACAGCCTGCTGCGGGTGTCCCTGGCGCCTCAGCTGGTCGCCGCGACAGTGGCGATCTGGAATCCCTATGTGGCCGAACGTCTTCTGCAGGGACATTGGAGCCTGCTCGCCGGCTATGCGGCGCTGCCCTGGACGGTCGTCCTCGGGCAGCGGTTGCGGTCGGGCGCCGGACAGGCTCATCCGGCGACGCGTACATCGCACGGTGACGCGGCGTCCGGGCCGGACGATGCGGGCAGCACGACGGCGGGGGCCGACGCCGACCGCGGGCCGCGGACAGACACCTCCGAACAGGCGCCCGGCGGCCGGGCGAGGCCGGGGTGGGCACGTACCGCCGTGCCGTGGGCGATGCTCGGCGGCGTACTCGCCGCGGCGGGTTTGACGCCAACCGGTTCGCTGCTGGCCGGTCTGCTGGCGATCCTCACGGTGGGGCGGCGCAATGTCGTCGGCGCGGTGGCGCTGTGGCTGGTGAGCGCCGGTCCGTGGCTGGTGGCTACGGCACTGTCCGGCAGCGGGGCCGAACCGTCGGATCCGACGGGCGTGGCGGCCTTCGCCGCGCGGGCCGAACCGGGGCTCGGCACCCTGGGGAGCCTCGCCGGCCTGGGGGGAATCTGGAACGGCGACGCGGTACCCGGCTCTCGGACAACCCTTTTCGCCGTGTTGTCGACTCTCGTTCTGCTGGCGATCGTGCTGTCGGGTGTCCGTGCGGTCGCGGCGCCGGGCGAACGGTGCACGCGCTATTCACGGCGAATGCTGCTGGTGCTGGCCGCGATCTGCATCCTGCTGCCGGCCCTGGGCGCGACGGGATGGGGTCTCTCGATCGGCGAATCCCTGATCGAGCGCGTCCCGGGCGCCGGATTGCTGCGCGACACCCAGAAATATGTCGCCCTTGCGATGCCCGCATATGCCCTGTGCGCTGCGGCGGGATGCCGCGCCCTCGCCTCCTTCCGCCGCCGCGGTGCACCGGAATTCGCGCGGCAACCTGCACCGCAGACCGACACGGTTCACACGGACGCGCCCGCGGACTCGGCCACGGCGCCGACGTCTCCTACCGCCGGTAGCGAGCCCTCGCGCGGCGACGGAACCACGCTGCGGCCGAATACCCTTGCCGTGCAACCACTTATCGCTGCGCTCTGCATCGCCGCAATGATCCTCACCCTGCCCGACCTGGCCTGGGGAGTGGGTGGTGCACTGCGACCGGTGCACTACCCGCCGGCGTGGCAGCGGGTGGCCGCAGTGGTCGACAGCCCCGGCGACGTCGCCGTGTTGCCCGCCGGGATGTTTCGCGTATTCCCTTACAGCGGAAGGGTTCCGGTGCTGGATCCGGCACCGCGCATGCTGCGTTCGGACGTTCTGCAGACGGGCGTGCTGCCCGTGCGGGGGCGGGTGGTGGCGGGTGAGGGCGCGCGAGCCCAGCGGGTGGAGAACCTGCTGCTCCGCGGCGCGGACCCCGCCGACCTCGCCGCCCAGGGCATCGGCTGGATTCTCGTCGAACACCGCACGCCGGGAGCGGTCGGCGACGCGAGAACCACGTTGAGCCGACTGCAACCGGTGTACTCCGACGCCGATCTGACGCTCTATCGCGTACCGGGCGCACGAGATGTGGCCCGAGCCACCGCCACCGACCGCGCCGTGGCCGTCGCCGCACACCTGCTGTGGGTGGCTCTGCTCCTGGCCGGGCTCGCGGCGGCCCTCGCCGTCCGGCGACGCGGGTGATGAAGTGCGCCGATCAGCGGAGTGTCGGGGCCACCCGGTCGCCCCGTAGCGGCGCCGAGGTCGCTTCCGCCACCGTCGCACGTCCCGTGACCAGCCCCGACACAAATTCCCTCCGAGCGGCGGCGGCCAGGACTTCGCTCACACCGTTGCCCGTCTGTTCCCAGGAGAACTCGCGAGCTCGCGCACGCGCCTTCTCTCCCATCACCATTCGCCCCTCGGGGTCGGCGAGCAGTTCACCCACGGTGTCCGTCAGCTGGGTGGAGTCGTCCACCAGTACCCCGGTGACGCCGTCGACGATCGAATCGGTGAGGCCCCGGGAGCTGCGGTAGCCGATGGTCGGGACACCGTGCTGCGCCGCCTCGATCACCGCCAGGCCCCACCCCTCCTTGCGGGAGGGCAGTACCTGAACCCAAGCGCGGGAGAGCAATTCGTGCTTGCGCGCTTCGTCGACGTACCCGTGGAAGTCGACCGCGTCGGCGATGCCCGAGCTGTGCGCACGCTTCTTCAGGTTGTCGGCCCACCAGCCGTCGCCGATCACGTCCAGGCGCAGGCCGGGGAGCCGGTCACGCAGGCCCGCGACCACATCCAGTGCGTCCTCGATCTGCTTGTGCGGCACCAACCTCGACAGCACGACGATGCTCGGATACGGCGTGCGGGTCGTCGCGGCGCCGGTCGGTGACTGCGCGGGCACGGGCTCGGCGCCGTTGCGCACCACCGCGATTCGCGTCGCGTCCACCCCGAGCGAGGCGAGTTCCTCCGCGGAGGGCAGCGATACCGTCAGATACTGATCGCGCCGATGGACCCGCGGCGACAGTCGCGATTCGATCCACCAGCCGATCCGGCCGACCACCCGGCCCGCCACCGGCCACTGCTCACGATGTCCGTGATGCACCAGGACCACCGAGGGTGCGCCGGAGACCGTCCGGGCGAAGAACGGAATGCCGTTCTGGGTGTCGATCACCGCATCCGGCCGCAACCCGCGCAGCGGGCCGAAACCCAGCCGCCCGGCCGCGATGGCGGCCAGCGCTCGCGGATAGACCGTGAAGCGCCCGCCCGCGCGGCTGACGTCGATGCCGTCGACGCGTTCGCGGCGCGCCGCACCCGGATAGTGCGCGGTCCGCAGCGTCACCTTCACCCCGCGCGCCGCCAACTGCGCACCCACCTGCTCCAGGTACCGCTCGCTCCCCCCGCCCTGGGGATGGCCGGTGTCGCGCCAGCACAGCAGCAGGACTTCACGCACGTCCGCACCCGGCCGCGTCTCGTTCTCGCCGCTGCCGGGCCCACAGGGCTGCGCCATGGCAGCGCGCTCACGGGGGCCGGTTTCGGGCACGACAGTTCTCCAGATCGTTCACGTCGGACGACAGTGGGCTCCACCATAGCGGCCGACAGCCGTTCCGGGTCGCTGCGGTGGCCGCATAGACTGGCGCGGCCATGCTTCGATCCGACGCAACCGGACCGCGTCCCCGCTTCGCGCGCCGGGCCACCCTTCGCCGTTCACTGCGCCTGCTGGGCAGTTTCCGCTTCGAACAAACCGACCCGGCCCGGTTCTACGGCGGTATCGCCACCGACACCGCCGACCTCGTGGCCGACTTCTATCGGGATCTGACCGGACGGGACCTGCGCGGCACCGTGGTCGTCGACGTGGGCGGGGGCCCGGGGTACTTCGCCGACGAATTCGCGGCGGCGGGCGCGCGCTACCTGCCGATCGAACCCGATCCCACCGAGATGCACGCCGCCGGGCTCACCGTCGCCGGCGCGGTGCGCGGGTCCGGGATGGCGCTGCCGATCCGCGACGACGCCGTCGACATCTGCCTGTCGTCGAACGTCGCCGAACATGTACCGCAACCCTGGGTGATGGCCGACGAGATGCTGCGCATCACCAAACCGGGCGGCCTGATGGTGCTGTCCTACACGGTGTGGCTCGGACCGTTCGGCGGGCACGAAACGGGACCGTGGCACTACCTCGGCGGCGAATTCGCGGCCCGGCGCTACACCCGGCGCATCGGAAAGCAGCCCAAGAACCGCTTCGGCCGCTCACTGTTCGCCGTCACCGCCGCCGACGGGCTGCGATGGGCGCGCGAAACCGGAGGCCGGGCCCAGATCCTCGCCACCTTCCCCCGCTATCACCCGCGCTGGGCGTGGTGGGTGACGCGCATACCGGGCGTACGGGAACTGCTGGTCAGCAATCTGGTCGTCGTCGCGGCCAAACCCCTCCGCTGAGGCCGCATCCGGAATCTATTCCAGCCACCCCCGCCGCCGGGTGCGCCGAGCGGGCTCACTCCACGGCGGCTCCTGCATGGCCAGGCCGACGGTTTCCAGTGGGGTCAGGCCGACGCAGTTGGCGAGTGAGCGGACCGCCGCCACCGCCTCGGCCGCCTGCAGCGCCGCCGCCGCCTGTTCGAGCGTCAAGGTCCGGCCGGGCAGGAAGGACACCACCCAGCCCCCGGTACCGACGGACCTTGCCTGATGTGGGGTCTGATCACTGGTCATCAGCGATCGGCCGACCACTTGCACCGCCATGATTCGGACTCCCCTGCGATTGCATCTGTAAAATCGTCCGATAAATATTTGCTCTAAGCATGCTCTGCAATCGCGGGAAACGCAATAGTGCGTTTTGCGAAAAGCGAACCGCGAGGTAGGATTTCGCGCCTCACGATTGGGCGATCGGTCCGGGATGTCCGCTGCGCGTAGTCCGTGACGCAGCGGAATTTGCACCGAATCAGTTCTCGGACAAGCGAACTCGTAGCACCGGCTGCGGATCTCCGTGCGGGCGCGGCGCCGCGAGGTCGATCTCGACCTGCCATCCGGGCGGCAGAACGGCCTGCAACCGGGCCGCGGCACGCTGCAGCGGCGTACTCGCCGCTGTCGGCGCGAGATCCACCTCCGGATCGGCCCATCGCGCGCCGGCTAATCCCGAGACAGCATCGAACCCGAGTTCGGTCATGCCCACACCCACCTCCCACATACCCCGACCGGTCGGCCAGACAACGGAATCCACGAGCACCTGCAAGCAGTCAGTTCAGCCGAGTAGTTAATTCCCCGCAACCGCGGGGAGTATTCGTGAGATGCAGAACACATTCAGAATAGGACAAGCGCGCCATTCCACACGCGGAACGGCGGAAATGACGAGCCGCCCGCCCCGTCGCAAAGACGGTGCGGGCGGCTCGCTTTCGTCGTTCGTGTGGGCCGGCCGGCCCTCCGACTAGCCCAGACGCTGCTTGAGCGCCTCGAATTCGTCACGCACGCCGGACGGCAGCTTCTCGCCGACGAATTCGAACCACTCCTCGATCAGCGGGATCTCCTTGCGCCACTCGTCGAGGTCGACCTTCAGCGAGGCGTCGACGTCGGCGGGGTCCACGTCCAGACCCTCGAGGTCCAGATCGCCGGCGGTGGGCACATTGCCGATCGCGGTGGCCTCGGCCTGGGCCTTGCCCTCGATCCGGTTGACGATCCACTCCAGCACGCGGGAGTTCTCGCCGAATCCGGGCCACAGGAAGCGGCCGTCGTCGCCGCGACGGAACCAGTTGACGTAGAAGATCTTCGGCAACTTGGTGGCGTCGGCGTTCTTGCCCAGGTTGATCCAGTGGTTCATGTAGTCACCGACGTGGTAGCCCATGAACGGCAGCATGGCCATCGGATCGCGGCGCACGTTGCCGACCTTGCCCTCGGCCGCGGCGGTCTGCTCGGACGACATCGTGGCGCCCATGAAGACGCCGTGCTGCCAATCGAAGGACTCGGTCACCAGCGGGATCGTGGTCTTGCGGCGGCCGCCGAACAGGATCGCCGAGATCGGCACGCCCTGCGGGTCGTCCCATTCCGGGGCGAGCGTCGGGCACTGCGACATCGGCGTGCAGTAGCGCGAGTTCGGGTGCGCGGCAAGGGTTTCGGTCTCGCGCAGGTACCAGTCGTTACCCTTCCAGTCGATCAGGTGGTCGGGCTCGCCCTCGAGTCCCTCCCACCAGACGTCACGGTCGTCGGTCAGGGCGACGTTGGTGTAGACCGTGTTACCGGCCTCGAGCGTCGACATCGCGTTCGGATTCGACTTGTGGTTGGTGCCGGGGGCGACGCCGAAGAAGCCGAACTCCGGGTTCACCGCGTACAGGCGGCCGTCCTCGCCGAAGCGCATCCACGCGATGTCGTCACCCAGCGTCTCCGCGCGCCAGCCCGGGACGGTCGGCTGCAGCATCGCCAGGTTCGTCTTACCGCAGGCGCTCGGGAACGCGGCGGCGACGTAGTAGTTCTTGTTCTCCGGGGAGATGAGCTTGAGGATCAGCATGTGCTCGGCCAGCCAGCCCTCGTCGTGCGCCATCGCCGAGGCGATGCGCAGCGAGTAGCACTTCTTGCCCAGCAGCGCGTTGCCGCCGTAGCCCGAACCGTAGGACCAGATCTCGCGATCCTCGGGGAAGTGAGTGATGTACTTGGTGTCGTTGCACGGCCACGGGACATCGGCCTGGCCCTCGGCCAACGGCGCGCCCACCGAATGCAGTGCCTTCACGAACGGGCGATCGGTGCCCAGCTTCTCCAGCGCGGCCTTCCCCATACGGGTCATCACGCGCATCGACACCACGACGTATTCGGAATCGGTGAGCTCGACGCCCAGCTTCGGGTCCGCGGCGCCCAGCGGGCCCATGCAGAACGGCACCACGTACATGGTGCGGCCCTTCATGCTGCCGCGGTACAGCTCGGTCATGGTGGCGCGCATCTCGTTCGGGTCGACCCAGTTGTTGGTCGGGCCGGCGTCGGCCTCGGTGCGCGAACAGATGAAGGTGCGCGACTCGACGCGGGCGACGTCGGAGGGGTCCGACAGCGCGAGGAAGGAATTCGGCTTCTTGTGCTCGTTGAGCTTCTGGAAGGTGCCGGCCTCGACCAGTTGGGTGGTCAGCCGGTCCCATTCCTCATCGGAACCGTCGGCCCACACGACCCGCTCCGGCTGGGTGAGCTCTGCGACCTCCTGCACCCAGGCGAGCAGTCCGGCATGCTTGGTCGGCGCGGTGCCATCGGATCCGTGAAGACCAGGAATGGTCGCTGAGGTCATGAAAACTCTCCTGAGATGTGCGGCGGGCCGGAAAACTGCCGAAACAGCTTTCAACACCAGGAAGGCCGCCGTTGGCTGTGGACATCCGCC
This sequence comes from Nocardia cerradoensis NBRC 101014, assembly GCF_000308535.1. Lineage (GTDB taxonomy): Bacteria > Actinomycetota > Actinomycetes > Mycobacteriales > Mycobacteriaceae > Nocardia > Nocardia cerradoensis. The sequence goes on from NZ_BAFW01000251.1 coordinate 21,443, forward strand.
CGGCTCGCCGAACAGCGCGCCCCGGCTGGGCGGCGTACGAGAACGAGACGGACACCCGGATTCCTTAAGTAAAGAGGTTAACGCGATGTGACGGTCGGTACGGAATGGGGTTGCTCACTCGGGACCCGGCCGAAACCTTCCCACCTCGGCGGCACCCCGGCTGTGCGGGGTGAGCAAACCGCGACCGGGCGGAATCACCCGGCGACCGCGGCCTCCAGGATCGCCAGATCGCGTTCGCAGGCGGCCACTCGAGCGGGCTGTTCGGCGGCGGTGCGGCGCAGTTGCGCCTCCAGCTCCGCGACCCGGCGATCGGCCTCCACCATGCGGGCGGTGCTCGCGCGCACCACCTGTTCGGTCAGCTCCGACTCCGCCTCCACCAGGGCCGTCGCCACCCGCTGCTCGAGCTGGGCCTTCACGTTGACCAGCACATCGGTCACCCATTGCCGCAGATGTGCCCGATCGGCCAGATGTCCGCGGGCCTGCACCACCCACCACGCGACGCCCGCGCCGAGTGCCAGGGTGACCGGCACCGTCGCATAATCCAACGCCGGCAGCAGCGACAACGGCGCAACGATCAACCGGCCGAGACCGAAACCCGCCGATGCGCCCAGGGCGATCATCAGCCGATCCTCGACACCGCGATGGCGGCGCTCCGGATCGGGGCCGACCCGGGGTGCGGGATCGGTCGGCGGAGCCGGCGAGGCGAGCGCGGGCTGCGGTTCCGAGCCCGCCACGGCCTCGATCTGGCGGGCCAGTTCGATCAGGCGGTGGCGGACCATGGCGTCGAGTTCGGCGGTGGCCTGATTCACCGCCGACTGCAGAAGTTCGGGATAGCCGCGCACCGAGCGGCGGTCGAGGCGGTCCAGATCGGCACGGGCGGTGGCATTGACGGTGCGGACGCGAACGCCCACCTCGTGCGTCAGATCGACCCGGGCCAGCTGCAGCCGATTGCGCAGGGCGGCCAGGGCCTGGGCCCGGCCACCGTCGCGCCCGGCCAGCGCGGCGGTGCGTTCGGCGCGCAGGGCGGCGACCGTGCTGCCCGAGCGCAGTGCCTCGATCTGGGCCAGTACCCGGGCACGGGTATCGGCGAGCACCCGTTCGGTGACACCGGCCAGTTGATCGGGGCCGCCCCGGACCCCGACCGCGGCACTGAGCTGGGCGTGCAGGGCGGCCAGACCGGAGCGGTCCAGCAGCGCGGCGTCGCCGTTGCCGCGGCCCGCGACGGCCAGCCGCGCCGAGACCGGGAGGATCTCGGGCTCGGCGCCGAGTGCCCGGGCCAGCATGGCGGTATCGCGATCCAGTACCGATCGCCAATCGGGATGAGCGTGAACTCCGTTCATGGCGAACAGGATTCGCGTTCCCACCGCCTGTAAGCGCGTCACCGGGTCGAGCAGTGCGGCGCCGACCGCGGCGCCCGGATCCACCAGCACCAGCGCCACCGCCGGACCACTACCGGGGCCGAAATCGGTGGCGGCGAGCAGAGTTGCCGGGTCGGTGACCGGGTCGGTGAGTGCCACGCGCGGTTCGAAGCGGGACAGTTCGGTGCGCAGCAGCGTGGTGTTGGCATCGTCGGGCCCGATGACGGTCACCGGAACAGGTTGTGCCACACCGGGTTCCGAACCCGCGACGGTAGATCCGTGCGGTGCGGCGGAATTCGGGCCCGGATCGGCCGGAACCGCGCGCAGCAGCGCGCTGCCCTGCGGATTCCACCGCTCGACGACGGCCAGCACCTCGGGATCCAGGCCGGTGCCGCCCGCTCGCCGACCGTTCAGCTCGACCGACGCACCGGGTACCTCACAGTCCGGCACTGCTCATCCGCTCCCACATCCGCATATATCCGTTGTGCAACCGGATCGCGGCGCGGCGGGCGGCGGCCGGCATATCGCTGGCGGCCACCGCGCGCCAGCGCTGGGCGCGGACCAGCGCGTCGTCGGCGTCCGCCGGCGTCGCGGACGGATATCCGGCCGCGAGATGGCGGACCTCCGGGCGAGCCAGACCGGCCTGCAGCGCGGTCCACAGCGCCTCGTCCCCCGCCAGATAATCCTCGATCAGGTCGCGGGCGCGCCCGCCGTCACCCTGCGGGATCGCGCGGGCGGCGATGCGAGCCAGATCGTCGAGCAGATCGCCGCCGCGCAGGGCCGCGATCTGTTCGTAGCGCTGATGCAGGCGCGCGTGCACCGGATCGATCCCGCTCACGGCGTGCAGCAACTGCAGCAACTGCTGCGGTCCCAGCTCCGGTTCGTAGCGCAGCGCGACCAGCGCGCAGCTGACCCCGTGCAGGCCCCAGCGCTCCAGCAGCGCCCGGCGATCGGCCACATCGGGCCCGGCCGATCGGTCGACGAACAGTTCCGGGGAGAGCGTGAGCTCGGCGCTACCACCGGCAGCGTGACGGCGCAGCGTGCGCAGATCGTCGTCGCTCGGGGTGCCCGCACGGGTGCGGACCGCGAGTTCGGCGACCATCGGAGCGACCGGAACACCCAGCCCGTGCGCCGCCTGATCGGCGGCCACCACCGCATCGCCCCAGCGCGAGCCCACGGCATCGGCCTTGTTGAGCACGACCATCGTGGTGTCGGGCCGCAAGGATTCGAGAACGCGGCGATCGGCGGCCTGCAGCGAACCCGCGAGCACATAGACGACGAGATCGGCGTCGAGCACCGGATCCGGCACGCCCGGCTGATCCACCGGCGCGGTCTCCTCGGCAGACATCAGGGCCAGCGCCCGCAACAGCGTCGATTTCCCGGCACCGGCCCGCCCGGTGACCTGAATCCGCAGCGGCCGCCGGAAGGCCACGGCCGCACTCGCCAGCTGATCGGCGATTCCCGGCGCGGACCCGGCGCCGATCCGCACCGTGGCGATGAGTTGCTCGAGTTCCGGTGTGGGCCCGCCGTGGTCGTTCACGAAGCCCGGCGAAGCGCTGGTTGCAGTGGCTCTCGACACGGGTGATACCCCCTTCCAGCGGCAAATTCTGTCAGAAGACGCGCCGGTTGTCGGCATCGACCGCGGATCCACCGGCACATCCGATCGCCGTTGCGCCACATCGAGATGTGTAATCGATCACATGAAACCGCTTGCCCGAGCCCGTGACCGGCGACGATGGCATGCGACTCGACGAACGCGACCGCTGAGCGGTACTGACGGCGGAATTGGGAATGTTTCCGGCAAAACGGTGGTTGTGCTTGTGTCACAGCATAATTCGACAGTGTCGGACTAACGGGTCACGGATTCGATCACCTACGCTGAAGCCGCCGGCGACACCGCCGGTGCGCGGCCGCGGCGGTGTGGACCCTGGCCGGCCGTGCGCCTGTGCGCCGGTCCCGTGGATCCGAAGGAGGTTGCGATGAGCGTCAGTGTGGACGTCATCGGTGACGACGGCACCGCCGTCGCGACGAAGAACGATCGGCCGCTGCCGCCGTCGCAGGACCCCTTCTATCGCGCACCCGCCGACATCGCCACCCACGCACCCGGAACCGTCCTGCGCAGCAGGCCCGTGCAGATCGCGCTGCTGGGCCTGATTCCGCAGCGCGTGACGGCATGGCAGTTGCTGTACCGCAGCAACGACCTGCACGGTCGTGCGGAGGTCGCGGTGACCACCGTGTTGTTGCCCGCCGATGCCGAACCGGGCGAACGCCGCCCGCTGCTGGCCTTCGAATCGGCGATCGACGCCGTCAGTGAGCGATGCGCCCCCTCCTATGCCCTGCGCCGCGGGGCCGTCGTCCCGGGCTCGATCACCCAGCTCGAACTGCTGCTCGTCGCCAACGCGCTGCGGCGCGGCTGGGCGGTGAGCATCGCCGACCACGAGGGCCCGGACGGCCGTTTCGGCGCGCCGCGCGAACCCGGCTACCGCTCCCTCGACGGCATTCGCGCCGCGATGCACTTCCGCCCGCTGGGGCTGAGTAACGACACACCGGTCGTGGTGTGGGGCTACTCCGGGGGCGGGATGGCCGGATCGTGGCTGGTCGAGATGGCTCCCACATATGCCCCCGAACTGACCATCGCCGGTGCGGTACTCGGCGCACCGGTCGGTGACCCGGGTGAGGTGTTCATCCGGCTGAACGGCGGCCGATACGCCGGCTTCCCGGCGATCGTGATCTCGGCGCTGCGCCAGGTATATCCGGCGCTGGGCGAGGTTCTCGACGGCCGCATCAGCGCCGCCGGGGAACGGCTGCTCGAACGGGCCGCCCAGCTGCCGCCGATCGTGGCGCTGGCCCGGCTGGCCGGTCAGGACGTGAGCAAATACCTCGACCGTCCGCTGGAGGAGGTGCTGAGCACCCCCGCGATGTGCGACATGTTCGACGATATGCGCCTCGGACAGCACACCCCGCACTGTCCGATCCTGGTGATCCAGCCGCTGCACGACCGCATCATCGACGTGTCGTGCATCGATGCGCAGGTCGAGCGCTATCGCGCGGGCGGCGCCGCCGTCGGCTATCTGCGCGACCGGCTGAGCGACCATTTCACGCTGTTACCGCTGGCCACGCCGCTGAGTCTGGAGTGGCTGGCCGACCGCATCGCCGGCCTCCCGGTCACCGACGCCGACACCGATACGCGGACCGTCTGGTCGGTCGTGGCGTCCCCGTCGCGCTGGCGCGGACTGGTCGAGCTGGCCGGCACCGCGGGCCGGATGCTCCTGGGCCTGCCGCTGGGCAAGCAGAGTGAACCGCAGCTACCCGACGAGCAGCCGCTCGCCGCCTGACGCCGGGCCTCGCACCCCTCGGCAACACAGCCTGACCCGGGATTTCCCTCCTCGACGCGGTCGATTGCGGCCCTGATCATCGAATACTGGACAATGGACGCCGTGAACGACGCCGCGAACGACACCGCTGGTAGCGACGGGGCCGGAGGCGGCAGCTTGCGTAACCACGAAGGCCCTGCCCCCGAGCGTGAGCCATCCCGCCTCTACCCGCGGGTAACGAGCTTCCGCTCGCGTCGTGGCGCGCTGACCGCGACCCAGCAGCAATCCTGGGAGCGGATGTGGCCGCGGATCGGCCGCGAGGTGAGCGACGAGCCGCTCGACGCCGCCGCCTGGTTCGGCCGGACCGCGCCGCTGATCATCGAGATCGGCTGTGGCACGGGGACCGCGACCGCGGCGATGGCCCAGGCCGAACCGCAGTTCGACCTGATCGGCATCGAGGTGTACAAACCCGGCCTCGCGCAGCTCGTGCAGCGGATCGAACGGGAGGGCATCGAGAACATCCGGCTGCTGCGCGGCGATGCCGTCGATGTCCTCGAACACATGATTGCCAAGGATTCGCTAGCTGGTGTGCGGGTCTTCTTCCCCGATCCTTGGCCGAAGGCGCGCCACCACAAGCGCCGGCTGCTGCAGCCCGCCACGATGACCCTGATCGCCAGCCGCCTGCAACGCGGCGGAATTTTGCACGTAGCCACCGACCACGCCGGCTACGCCGAACACATCGCCGCAGTGGGCGCGGGAGAACCGCAGCTCGTAGGCCTGAACGAGGCCACCGGCGGCGATGCGGAACACCCCGGAGCCGAGACGGTGATCGGCCTCGAACGCCCGGTGACGAAGTTCGAGAGCAAGGCGCATCGAGCCGGAAGCGCCATCACCGAGTTCATTTGGGGGAAGATCTAGATATGAGTCTCAGGGAGATGGCGCAGGCGGCCGACGAGGTTGCCGGAACAGTGCGCGGCGACGAATCCGACGTCGTCGCCGGTGCGGCGACCCCCGCGACGCCGGTCGCCGAACCCGCCGGTGTGCGACGGGTGCTGCTGGTGTGGGACGCGCCGAATCTGGATATGGGCCTGGGCGCCATCCTCGGCGGCCGTCCCACCGCGGCCTACCGGCCGCGTTTCGACGCACTCGGCCGCTGGCTGCTGGCCCGCACCGCCGAGCTGTCGGCCGGCAGCACGCAGCGCATCGAACCCGAGGCCACGGTCTTCACCAATATCGCCCCCGGGACCGCCGATGTGGTGCGTCCGTGGGTCGAGGCGCTGCGCAACGTCGGCTACGCGGTCTTCGCGAAACCGAAGATCGATGAGGATTCCGACGTCGACAGCGACATGCTGGCACATATCCAGTTACGCCGTGGCGGAGCCGGTCTCGCGGGGATCATGGTGGCCTCCGCGGACGGTCAGGCCTTCCGTGAACCGCTCGAGGAGGTCGCGGCGACCGGGGTTCCGGTCCAGGTGCTCGGATTCCGCGAGCACGCGAGTTGGGCTGTCACGTCCGATATCCTCGATTTCGTCGACCTCGAGGACATCCCGGGCGTGTTCCGTGAACCGCTGCCCCGGGTCAGCCTCGACTCGCTGCCCGACGAGGGAGCCTGGCTGCAGCCCTTCCGGCCGCTGTCCGCACTGCTCACCTCCCGCCCCGCTCAAGGAGTCGCTTAGTGTTCACCCGCTGGGGCGAGCTGGTCCACAAGTTCCGCTACACCGTGCTCGGTGTAGCGGTGGCCGCACTTCTCGCCCTGGGGGCGTACGGATTCGGTCTGGAAAACCACCTGAGCACCAGCGGCTGGTTCGACCCCGGAGCGGAGTCCTCGCAGGCCGCGGTGCTCAAGGACGAGGTCTACGGCCGCGATCACATGTCCGATGTGATCGCGCTATACACCGCGCCCGAGGGTAAGACCATCGACGATCCGGAGTTCGGGCGCAAGATCACCGAGAATCTCAACAGCCTGCCCCGGGAACATCCGGACCGGATCAGCAAGGTCAACGTCGCGTACTGGAAGACCGAGACCGGCGATTGGAGCGCGTCGGCCACCGGTAGCAAGGACAAGAAGTACGCGTTCGCGTCGGTCGCCATCAAGGGCGACGACGACACGACCACGATGAACAACTATCGCGCGGTCAAGGACGCCTTCTATATTCCGGGCGTCGACGTCCAGCTCGCGGGCATGCAACCGGTCGCCGGCACGCTGAACGACACCATCGCCTCGGACCAGAAGCGCATGGAGATGCTGGCCATCCCGGCCGTCGCGGTCCTGCTGTTCTTCATCTTCGGCGGAATCGTCGCCGCGGCCCTGCCGCTGATCATCGGCGGGCTCACCGTCCTCGGCGCCAATGGCATCGTCATGGCGATCACCCACGTCACCGAGGTGAACTCATTCGTCGGGGCCGTGGTGTCGATGATCGGCCTGGGTCTGGCGATCGACTACGGACTCTTCATAGTCAGCCGGTTCCGCGAGGAACTGGCCGAGGGCTACACCACCCGTCAGGCCGTGCGCCGATCGGTGATGACCGCCGGACGCACGGTCACCTTCTCGGCGACCATGATCATCGCCGCCAGCGCCGGCATGCTGCTGTTCCCACAGGGCTTCCTGAAATCGGTGGCCTACGGCACCATCGCGACCGTGCTGCTGGCCGCGCTGGCCTCGCTCACCATCCTGCCCGCGCTGCTGTCGATCCTCGGGCCGCGCGTGGACGCACTGGGTTTCAAGCGGTTCCGCAAGACCAAGACCGCCGAAGAGGTGGAGAACGGTTTCTGGGGCCGCACCACGCAGTGGGTGATGAAACATCCGCTGAAGGTGGCGGTGCCGCTGTGCATCATCCTGCTGCTGCTGATCATCCCGGTGAAGAACCTGAAGTTCGGCGGCATCAGCGAAACCTATCTGCCGCCGGACAATCCGACCCGCATGGCGCAGGAGAAGTTCGACGAGATCTTCCCGCTGCGCCAGACCGACCCGATCCAGCTGGTCATCACCACCCAGAACACCAGCGAGATCAAGGCCATCCTCGACGAGGCCAGCGGCGCCCCCGGACTCACCGATCCGTTCGGCACCCCGGGCATCCCGCCGAACGGCTCCGACGTCTGGGTGTCCGAGGCGACGATGGCGCCCGACGCGAACGTCGAGGACACGATCGCCTACCTGCGCTCGATCCACGTCCCCGACGATGTGGATCTGATGGTCGGCGGTCAGCCGGTTCTGATGCAGGACAGCATCGATTCGCTGCTGGATCGCATGCCGCTGATGATCGTGCTGGTCGTCTTCGTGACGACCCTGCTGATGTTCCTGACCTTCGGATCGCTGGTGCTGCCGATCAAGGCGGCCTTGATGAGCGCCTTGGGGCTCGGGTCCACGCTCGGCATTCTGACCTGGATCTTCGTCGACGGCCACGGCGCCGGACTGCTCAATTTCACACCGCAGCCGATCATGTCGCCGGTGCTGGTGCTGATCATGGCGGTGATCTACGGCCTGTCCACCGACTACGAGGTCTTCCTGCTCTCCCGCATGGTGGAAACGCGCGCCCAGGGCGCGAGCACCACCGAGTCGGTGCGCAGCGGAACCGCGCAGACCGGTCGCATCATCACCGCGGCGGCGCTGATCCTGCTCGTGGTCGTCGGTGCGTTCGCCTTCTCCGATCTGGTGATGATGCAGTACATCGCCTACGGCATGATGGCCGCGCTGTTCATCGACGCCACCGTGCTGCGCATGTTGCTCGTTCCCGCGACCATGAAACTGCTGGGTGACGACTGCTGGTGGGCCCCCGCCTGGATGAAGCGCATTCAGCAGCGCATCGGCCTGGGCGAACCCATTCTCGACGACGAGCGTCCCGGCACCGGCGAGGTCGTCGACCTGGTCAAGACCACACCGGTGACCGATCCCGTGACCATGCAGCTGCCACAGCTGCCCGACGGGACCCCGAAGGGTCCGCGCAAGCCGCGGCGGTTGAAGTTCCTGCGTGTCGATCCGGAGGCGCCGACCGAGCAGTTGGATCGCATCGATCCGGCCGCGACCGGCACCTCCACGCGCGCGACTCGCGCCAAGAGCCCGACGCCGCGCGCCGAGAGCCCCGCGCAGTCACGAGCCGACCGGCCTCGCGCCGAAAGTTCCGAACCGTCGCGGGCCGCGGGCACCGCGTCGTCGGCGTCGCGGAGTGGGGGGCCCACGGTACGGACCGGTGAGCCGGCGGAACCGCCGGCAGCGGACGCCGCTGCTTCGGCCGCCGGGACTCAGAAGTCCGACTCGTCCGCATCGGAGCAGCCGGGCAGGACCGAGAAGCCTCAGAAGTCGGGGAAGGCCGAAAAGTCCCCGAAGCGCAAGCGTTTCGGCCTCCGCCGCTCGGACTCCGGCGCAGATGCGCCGTCGGCCGATTCGGGCAATGCCTCGCCCGCCGACCACGCTGACGACGCCGCGGACGACGCCGCGAATCAGGCACCGCCTGCCGCCTCGAGCTCCGCCGACGCCGCCGCGGCACACACGCCGGCGGGTCCGGAGGGTGGTCGCTCGTCAACCCCGCCGCAAACGCCGGGCATCCGCTCCCCCCGCGTGCTGCCCCCGCCCGCCCGCCCGCAGCCGCCACGCGCATCCGGTGGTTCCGGTGTCATCGGCGCCGGTCCCTCCGCCGCGGACGAGGCGGGCCGTGCCGCGGGAACGTCCGAACCGGCCCGCTCGGCCGATGTCGGCGGCACGTCCGGCGTGCTCGGAGCGGCCCCGTTGCCGGGTCGCGCCGCGCCGAAGCCCGGACAGCCGCCGTCGCGTACCCCGGAACCCCCTGCGCCGCAAGCACCTTCGGCGCCGCCGTCGGTCTCGCTGCCCGGTTCGGATACCGCAC
>NZ_BAFW01000250.1 GCF_000308535.1 Nocardia cerradoensis NBRC 101014
CGACACGATCGCGTTCGGCCCCGACGCGCCCACCAGCTGCACAACCGCAGCGCCCGGCCGGCCACCACGGTGCACGCCTACTCGCCACCGCTGCGACCGGTCCGCGAATACCGGTCGCTGCGGGATTTCACCGGTGTGTGACCATGCCGGTAGCCACCCATCGCCCGATCGCCGAGGAGTGACGGTATGAGCGCCGAGGATCTGCTCACCCGGGCACGCGCCGGATTGAACCGCGTCGAGCCCGTCACGGCCGCGCGCCGGTTGGCCGAGGGCGCCCTCGTGGTCGATATCCGCCCGCACGCCGACCGCCTCGCCGAGGGCGAGATCCCCGGCGCGGTCGTCGTCGAGCGCATCGTGCTGGAATGGCGGCTCGACCCCGGCGGTGCGCATCGGCTCCCGGACCTGACGTCCGACACCGAGGTCATCATCGTCTGCAACGAGGGGTACGCCTCCAGCCTGGCCGCCGCCGACGCGCAGCGTCTCGGACTGGCCCGCGCCACCGATCTGGTCGGCGGGTTCCGGGCCTGGAAGGCGGCCGGCCTACCGGTAGCTCCCGGCGGCACCCCCGCCGTTCCGTAGTACGCCGGCACCTCCTCCGCAGCACCGCGTCTACCTCCCGGTTCCCGGAATTCTTTCACCCGCAAACGATCTGGCTGAGAATGTAGACGGGCAAACGGAATTACGAGGAGTGCGATGACCAGGTGTGCGCATTATGTCGGAAGTGTTCCAGCCGAGTTGATGACCGGGGATGCTGCGGTGCTGCAGTGGTTCGCCGATCGCAGTGCGGGCCATCCCGTGACCGGATTGCCCTGTGATCTGGATCCGGACTGGATCCTCGACTACCTCCGCCGGCGCAGAGAGCACGAGGATGTCTTCGAGGTCGTCCGCACCGGCGATTACTCCGACTACAGCGATTTCCCGAGCTACGGCCTGCGCCCGGGGGCGAAGCTGGAACCACGGCACGTGGCGATGGACCGGCTCGACCGCATCGGCGCCGTGGTAGCCGCCTTCGACGAGGTGCGCGCCGGGCGGCCCGAACTGGACGGGACGAGATTGCAACTGAGCCAACCCAATCCGCTGGATCTGGCGATGTTCGTCTTCGCCGGGGCGGCGGTGTCGAACGGTTTCCCGCTCGGTCCGGCCCTGCGCCGCTCCGATCTCATCGTGGCCGCGTTGCGGCATCTGCCGGTGTTCACCGAGGCCGCACTGCACGAGATCGCGGAGGTGAACGCGCGCTACGGCGATCGCGTGGTCTGGCAGGTCGAATCACCGTTCGCGCTGCTGGGCATGGTCAAGGCCGACCAATTGGGCGCGAAGTGGGCGGCAGGGCCGCTGCTGGCTCGCCAGCTGGCCGGGGTACTCACCGGCATCCACGAGATCGGGGCACAGGCGGTGGTCCACCTGTGCTACGGCGACTACCAGCACAAGGCGCTGCTCAGCCCGCGTTCGCTGGCGCCCGCAGTCACCCTGCTGAAGCACACCGCGCGCCGGCTGCGCGCAGACGGCACTCCCTTTCCGGCGGTGCACATTCCGTGTGCGTTCGGTGCCGAACCCGCGCCGCAGGACGCGGCGTTCTATGCGCCTCTGCGCCGGCTGGACCCGGACTGGAACGTCATCGCGGGGGTGGTGTCACCCGATTCCGCCGACGACAGCGCTCACGCCCTGCAACTGTTCGAACAGGCGGCCGGGCGCACCGCGTTCGGCGTCGCGACCGCGTGCGGTCTCGGCCGCTGCAGTGTTGCGGACGCGCAGCGCGCTGCGGAGACGACCGCGGCACTGACCGCCGAGACGACCACCGGTTAGCACCACGGCACGGGTCCGCGGGGCCGTGCGTCAGCGTCCTGACGCCCGGCACCGCGGCCCGGCCCGGGTGCCCGCCACCTCGCCCGCATACCGCAATCTCGTTCGGCCCCAAGGATTCTGCGTCACACAGCGCGCGACCAGGGCATACCCGGAAGGGAGCCGCCGGAATCCGGCGGATGCCACGCGGGAACCGGACAAAGGCCTTACTCTGGATCAGTCGGTGGAAGTGGGGTGATGCCGGATGTGACCAACCGGGGCCGCAACCCCGTCTCGGGCCGCCGTCACGGTCTCTCCCACTTTGCTCGCCGAAAACGGCACTCACGTAACGCAACGTCGCGTCCCCTGTCGTGACCCCTAGCCGCATATCACAGACAGCGGCATTTTCGTACCTTCATCAGCTATCTTTTAGCTACACACGTACCCGATGAACTTGCATCGAAACTTGCTGTTTCCCTTGATGATTCAAGTACTGCTGATAAACTGATTTCCCGTGTGCCGAGTTCGAGTTAACAAGCGGCTACGGAGGTTTCGGGTTTTGTCGTAGGACATGCCATCCGGACTCGATCCGGTAGCCGATCCGGCGCACCGTCCGTTCGTACGCAGTTCCAGGGAGTTGCTATGGGGAACAACGAAATTCCGCGCGTTCTGGTGGTAGGTGGCGGCCCGGCGGGGTCCACCGCCGCCGCACTGCTCGCACGGTCCGGAGTGCAGGTGACCCTCCTGGAGCGGGATACGTTCCCGCGCTACCACATCGGAGAATCACTGCTGGCCTCGTGCCTGTCCACGCTGCGGATATCCGGCGCCTACGACAAGGTCGCCGCGCACGGCTTCCAGATCAAACGCGGCGGCTACTTCCAGTGGCAGAACGACACCTGGTTGCTGGACTGGTCCAAGCTCGTCGATGCCGAGGCGTGGTCCTGGCAGGTCGACCGGGCAGCCTTCGACGACCTGCTGCTGCGCAACGCCGCCGACCAGGGTGCACAGGTCATCGAACAGGCGACCGTCAAGAACATCCTGTTCGACGGTGAGCGTCCGACCGCGGCGGAATGGGTCCGGGCCGGCGACGACACCGTCCACACCGCCGAGTTCGACTTCCTCGTCGACGCCACCGGCCGAGACGGGTTGCTGGCCAAGCACTTCGGCATGCGTCGCCAACATCCGGCGTTCCGCAACGTCGCGGTCTGGTCGTATTGGAAGGGCGCACATCTGCACCCGGACAGCCCGGAGGGCGCGATCAACGTGGTGTCGACCCCGGAGGGCGGCTGGTTCTGGAACATTCCGCTCGCCGACGGTCGTACCAGCGTCGGCTACGTGGTCTCGGCGCGGCTGGCCGCGGAAAAGCTGCGCGCGCACGATTCGCGCCAGTCGTACTACCTGGAAACCATCCGGGAGAGCAAGCCGATGTGTGAAATGCTCGAGGGTGCGGAGCAGATCGCCGACGTGCGAGCCGAACAGGACTACTCCTATGTCGCCGACCGGTTCTGCGGCCCCGGCTACGTCCTCGTCGGCGACGCGGCGTGCTTCCTGGATCCGTTGCTGTCCACCGGCGTTCACCTGGCGACCTATTCCGGGCTCGTGTCCGCGGCGGCGATCGCGACCACGCTGCGCGGTGAGATGTCCGAAGCCGATGCGCTGGCGTACTACGAATACACCTACCGCCGCGGCTACACCCGGTTCCTCTCCCTGGTCTCGCGTATGTACGAGCACTACATCGGTTCCGAGGAGTACTTCGCGCACGCGCACAAGCTCACCGACGTCCACGACGGTGACTCACCCGAACAGTCGTTCACCCGGATCATGGCCGGTCTGACCGATGTCGGCGAGACCACCGGCGATCAGGACCGTACCGGCACCGAGGTGATCGTCTCCGAGGCGGAGCGCCTGCACACCGCCCCGGACACCGACGGAGTCAACATCAAGTACATGGGCGGACTGGACATGTCGCCGGTCTGGGACCACTGGCGTGATCCGCTGTCCGACACCACGATGGGCGAGATCCGCATCACCACCGAACCCGTGTTCGGCCTGACGAGCCGCCCACGCTCCGACGCCGAGCGCGAGGCCGTGGCGCTGCCGGTCCAACCGCCCCGCAAGGGCGCCGGCGCCGCACTCTAGCGGTGACGTCACCAGGACTCCCGGTGCGAACCGAGACGTGGAGTCGACAGTGACCGTCACAGGATCCGTCCCCGGCCCGCTGAGCGAACCCACGCCCGGCGGGCCGGGATTCCGGACGAACCCGGCCACGCAGATCGAGCGATTCCACCACCCCACAACCCGATCCCTGCTGTCGGGCGAGGGCTTCACGACGACGGCGCTCGAACACATCCTCGAGACGACGTTGAGCGTGCACGTCCTGCGCCAGCAGCAGGTTCCACCCCGGACACTGCCCACCTTCATCGTCGACGAACTCCGGCTGCAGGATGCCGAGGGCGCACTGGTCCGGCGCTCCCGTCTGGTCACCCCCGCACTGGCAACGGTCTCGATCAATTACGTTGTGGCCGTGCCGCAGTCGGCCGCCGCCAGCGGCATCGACGATGTCCGGATGCCGATCGGCCACGGCTTGCTCACCCGCGGCCTGCCCCAGCGCCGGCGCCTGCTCTGGGCGGGCATCCGGCGGTGGCCGGACGGCCGGCCCAGTGCGTCCAGGGCATACATCATGACGCTGGGCCGCCATCCCGTGTGCTACATCCGCGAAGTTTTCCATCCCGCGGTCGTCCCGCCCGCATACACGACCGGTCCGGAACCGGCTCTGCGAGATGATGTCTCCGAGGAGAATTGAGTGCCTGCTCCCACCATCACGGTCCTACTCGACTTGGTTCTCATCATGGCGGCCGCACACCTGCTCGGCCGGCTCGCCGAAAAGATCGGGCAGCCACCGGTCATCGGCGAGATCGCGGCCGGAATCCTCGCCGGTCCCACCGTCATCGGACATCACCTGTCCGCCACCCTGTTTCCCGAAGCCGGACGCTCGTATCTGACGCTGCTCGCCAATATCGGGGTGGCGGTGTTCATGTTCGTCGCCGGGCTGGAACTCGATCGGGAGATCTTCCGCGGCGCCCGCCGTTCGATACCCGCGGTGTCGGCGACGGCCTACGCGATCCCCTTCGTGCTGGGAAGCGCGGTCGCGATCACCGTCCTGGCACGCCACAGCACCGGTAACCGGCTTCACTTCGCCCTGTTCGTCGGCTGTGCGATGGCGGTGACCGCTTTCCCGGTGCTGGCGCGAATCCTGCACGACCGCAATCTGGTTCGCACCGAGATCGGACAGCTCAGCCTGGCCTGCGCGGCGCTGGTGGACGTCGTGGCATGGTCGGTCCTCGCCGTCGTGCTCGCACTCGCGCACCCGGGTGGCGTCCAATGGCGGCTCGTCCTGCTCCTCCCGCTGGTCGGTCTGCTGTGGTGGTTCGTGCGACCGCTGCTGACCCGGATCTCGGAATCGGGCACCCAGCAGACGATGATCGTGCTCGGCGTGGGTGGCGCGCTCGGGCTCGCCGCGATCACCGAATGGATCGGGTTGCATCTGATCTTCGGAGCCTTCGCCTTCGGTGTCATATTCCCGCGCGAACGCCGCCGGACGGTCGAGTCCGGGGTGCGAATTCTGTGCCTGTTGCTGATGCCCGGCTTCTTCGTGATCGCCGGGCTGGCCGTCGATCTCGGGTCGGTCGACGCGACCTCGATCGGCGAATTGATCGCGGTCATCGGTGTGGCGGTGGTGGGAAAGGTCGGCAGCGTCTACGTCGCAGGCCGGCTGACCGGGATGCCGTCGCGAGCGGCCGCAGCGGTGGCAGCCCTGCTCAACACCCGTGGTCTGACCGAACTGGTGATTCTGAACGTTGGCTTGACCACGGGCCTCATCGGCACCCAGTTGTATTCACTGCTGGTCATCATGGCCCTGGTGACCACCGCGTCGACGGCGCCGTTCCTCCGTCTGCTCGGCATATCCCGCGGCGGCGACCTGTCGTCCCGTCCGCCGCACGCACCGGACTCGGAGGACGACCCGGACCCGGGCGCCGTGGCCGCGGCGGCGCAGTCGCCGGATACGAGCGGAAAGCACTGACCCACAAGCACATCCGATCGACTCCGGACACCGGTGCCGGCACCCCTACTCCCACGTTCGCAGACACCGTCGCCGCGTCGCTGCTATGTTGCTTGCGTGGGCGAACCGCCAGGCACCGCACGACAGGTCATCGAAGTCTGCAGATCCGTAGGCGTCGAGACGGTCCGGCACACAGTCTTCCTCGTACCGCCCATGTGAGTGCGACTCGTGCCGCACCCGCCGAGCTCTCGTCGAATTTCTGTTCCATCCGTCTGGAGTCCCGTCTTTGACCACACCACAGTCACCCCTCCCCGAGCCCTACACCACGGCGACCGGAATGTGTCCCGTCCAGCACGGCTCGCCCTTCGATGCCGACGACGACCGATTCCCGATGTACACAGCCGAATTCGTCGCCGATCCACACGCCGCCTATCGCGAGATGCGAGGGCAGTACCCCTCCCTCGTTCCCGTCGAGATCGCCCCCGGTGTGGCTGCCACCCTGGTCATCGACTACGCCGTCGCGGTTCGCATCCTCAACGACCCGGACCACTTTCCCTCCGATCCGCGCACCTGGCAGAAAACCATTCCGCAGGATTCACCCGTGCGCCCGATGATGGAGTGGTATCCGGCGGCCCGGTACAACACCGGCGCGGCCCATGCCCGCTACCGCGCTCCGTCGGTCGCCGCGATCGACCACATCGACCTCCACAGCGTGCCCGCGATCGTGGAAAGGGTTGCCGTTCCGCTGGTCAACTCCTTCTGCGAGCAGGGATCCGCCGATCTCGTCATGCAGTACTCGTTCCCGCTCGTCCTCGAGGTCCTCAACCGGATGGTCGGCTGCCCCGCCGACATCGGGACCCGAGTCGCCAACGGCATGGCCGCCCGGTTCGACACCGTCCGGGGTCAACAGGGGATGGACATGCTCAAGGAAGCGCTGATGGAACTCATCGCGTTCCGGCGCGAGCAGCCCGGCGACGACGTCACCTCACAGCTGGCCCATCATCCGAACGGCCTCAACGATATCGAGGTGTTCGCCCAGCTGATGTCCTTCTACGGCGCGGGCTTCGAGGCCCAGCGCAACCTCATCAACAATGCGCTGATGCTCATCCTCACCGATGAGCGATTCCGGTTCGGCGACATCCTCGGCCGCAACCTGTCCACCACCGACGCGCTCGACGAAATCCTGTTCAACGACCCGCCGATGGCCAACTTCTGCACCACCTATCCCCGGCAGCCGATCATGATCGACGGCGTGTGGCTGCCCGCCAACCAGCCGGTCCTGATCAGCCTCGCGGCGTGCAACAACGATCCGAAGATCCGCGGCGAAGCGGCGAGCAGTATCGGCAACCGTTCGCATCTGGCCTGGAGCACCGGACCGCACGCCTGCCCCGCCAAATCGGTGGCATATCTGACCGTCCAGAACGCCATCGACCAGCTCTTCGATGCGCTGCCGGAAATCCAGTTGGCCGTCCCGGCCGCACAACTGGAATGGCGGCCCGGTCCGTTCCACCGTGCGCTGACCTCGTTGCCGGTCGTCTTCCCGAAATCACCGCCGCTGCCCGTGATGTAGCAACCGCATCGCCCGGCCCGGGCGACCGCCGCGACGGTCGTCCGGCCGGGTGGCGACTCGCCCGATCGGGGCCAGGACCGTTCTAGGTGGGAAGTTGTGACCGCGGGGACGGCCTCTGCTATCTTCTCTGCAGTGCCTCACGCACCGGCCGGTGTAGTTTAGTGGTAGAACATCAGCTTCCCAAGCTGAGAGTGCGGGTTCGATTCCCGTCACCGGCTCTCTTTCTCCACACCCCCACGTTCCGGCTCATCGGCTGCGCGGTGCGGGTGCCTCTGAAATCCCTTGCCACGCACGAAATCCCTTGCCCCGCACAAGCATCGGCCGCCGGGGAAGTACCAGCGGGCGACGTTCTCGTCCGGGGCCGCCATCAGCTCACGCCGAGGTCGATGCCGAATGCCGACTCGAGCCACCGCACGGGGGCGTGCCACCCGCGGCGGAGACCGATACGGCAGGAGGCCGGATACGGATCGATTCCGGCGGAAAGGTTAGGCGGGGCGAATCGTGGCTACCCCTCCCGAGGTGCTGGGTGCCGTGGACGTCAGGCGGCCGGGTAGGAGGGCCGGTCGGCGGCACGGATCCATCGCACCGACCGTGACCTGTGACGACGGCGGAAGGAAACCGGACAGATGCTCATGATCACGCCCACTGCCATCGAGGCCGTTCGCACCATCACCTCCGCGGACGGCATGCCCGACGATGCGGGACTGCGCATCTCCACCACCGACGGCGCCGAGACGCTGCAGCTCGCAGTAGCCGCGGGGCCGTCGGACCAGGATCAGGTGCTCAATGCCGAAGGCCCGCGGGTCTTCCTCGACGAGCACGTCGTCGACTTCCTGGACGACAAGATTCTCGATACCGGACTGGGCCCGGACGGGCAGGGCACCTTCGTGCTCGCCCAGCAGGACCCGAACACCGCGGGACACTAGACCGACGCCGATTCGGCTCGATCGCGGCCGAATCGGCGCCCTCCCGCCGACGGCCGGCCTAGTCCGGCCAGATCGGCGTGCGCTTGTTCAGGAAGGCATCCATACCCTCGCGGGCACCGGGCAGCTGGGACGCGGCGGCCATGACCTCGAGCGCGATCGCGTAGGCGTCGTCCTCCGGGCGGTCGAGCTGGGCGTACAGGGTCCGCTTGCCCAGCGCCTTACTCGCCCGGCTCCCCCGGGTGGCCCTGGTGAGCAGGTCGGCGACCGCACGATCGAGATCGGCGTCGGGGACGGCGCGATTGATCAGTCCCCAGTCGGCGGCGGTGCGGGCATCGATCGGATCGCCGGTGAGGGCGAGTTCCATCAGCCGTTTGCGGCCGATCGCCCGGGCCACCGGAACGGCCGGAGTGTGGCAGAACCAGCCGCCCTTACCGCCCGGGAGGGCGAAGCCGGCCGATTCGGCGGCCACGGCGAGGTCGCACGAGGCCACCAGCTGGCATCCGGCGGCGGTGGCGAGGCCGTGCACACGCGCGACCACGACCTGGGGCACCGATTCGACGGCCGACATGACCTCGGTGCACAGGGTCAGCAGCTCGCGGACGCCGAGCAGGTCACGGGCGGCGACATCGGCGAAATCGTGCCCGGCGGAGAAGACGGGACCGTTCGCGGCCAGAACGATCCCGCTGGCATCACTGCCGCCCGCCCAGCGAAATGCCGACGACAACTCCCTCAGATGCTCGGCCGAGAGCGCATTGCGCCGGTCCGGCCGATTCATCGTGATGCGAACGGTCTCACCGTTGCGCTCGACGAGCAGGTGCTGGTACTCCGCAGTGGCCATACCCCACGGTAGATCGTCGCGCGGTGCTACTGCGGCGCCGCGACGCAGGTGGTCGCGATCTTCTGGGTCGCCGCGCGCGCCTTGTCGGAGTCCTCCTTGCTCAGGCCGCCCATCGAACCGTCGGCCACCTGGGCAGTGCTGCCGGGCTTGGTCATCTTGCGCAGGCCGTCCTGCGAAATACCTTCGTCCACATAGAGTTTGGCGGCGCAATCGGCGAGTTTCGCATCCTTGAGGCCGCTGGACTGCAGGGATTTCGACAGGTCGGCCTGGGTGATGGTCGGCTCCGAATCCTTGTCGGAGCCGCACGCACCCAGCAGCGGCAGGGCGATGCAGACGGCGGCGATCAGCGAAATCCTCAACTGTTCCTCAATTCTCAGGCGTATCAGCTATGGCGCGCTCCGGCGGGACCGGACACGAACCGCGCAGGTGATACTGCCGCATCACGCGGCCGGACAACAGTCCGAGTGTCGCGAACACGGAGCCTTCACAACGGCGCCGCGCGCGGATCCGTCGTCCGCGGGGTCGTGACCTCTGTTGGCATTGCGTCAATGATTGCTAGGGTGTCCCCGTTCCTCGTCGGCGTCCGAGTCTCGGTGCGGGAGTTTCGAAATGATGTTGAACCATCACCGGGTCGGCACCGGTGAACCGCTGGTCCTGGTCCACGGCGTCGGCAGTCGCTGGCAGGTGTGGGAACCGGTCATCGACACGCTGGCGGCCCATTTCGACGTCATCGCGGTCGACCTCCCCGGTTTCGGCGGGTCCGACCCGCTACCGCACACCACGGTCGACACCCTCACCGACGCCCTGCACGCCTTCCTCGCCGAACAGGGCCTGGAACGTCCCCACCTCGCCGGTAACTCCATGGGCGGCCTGATCGCGCTGAACCTCGGCGCCCGCGGTGTGGCGAGTTCGGTGACCGCGTATTCACCGATCGGCTTCTGGTCCGACGCCGGGCGCATCTGGTGTCAGCAGGCACTCGGCCGCGCGGCCACCCTGGGGGGGGCCTGCGCAAGCAACTGCCGGCCATCCTCGGCACGCCGGCCGGGCGGACCGCCTTCCTGAGCATCGTGTTCGGACGGCCGTGGGCGTTGGACACCCGGACCGCGGTGGAGACCGTGGACGGTGTCCTCGGCGCCCCCGGATTCCGTTCGGCATTGGCCTCTTTCGATCACGCGCGGCTGCGCGACGGTGGGCGCCTCGACCGCATTCCGGTCACGATCGCCTGGGGCAACCGCGACATTCTGCTCACCTATCGGACGCAGAGCCGGCGGGCGCGGCAGTGGCTTCCCCAGGCCCGGCACGTCACCCTGCCGGGCAGCGGCCACACCCCGTTCTACGACGACCCGGCCGGTTGCGCGAAGATAATCCTCGAGCAGATGCCTACCCACGGGTAACCACGGGAGGCCGACCCGATCAGCACGGAGTGAGCGATGAGCGACGTATCCCTGACCTTCGACGGTGATCGCGCCTACGTCGAACTCGACCGGCCCGACAAACACAACGGGCTCACCATCGACATGTTGAACGATCTCGCGCGGGTGGCGCGGGTGATCGGAAAACGCGACGAGATTCGCTCCGTCATCCTCGCCGGCAACGGGCCCAGTTTCTCCAGTGGCCTGGATATCGCGAAGGCGACCGGCGACCCACTGAGTATCGTGCGCAATTTCCTGCCGCTACCGTGGCTGGGCACCAACGCCTTTCAGGAGGCGTGCTGGGCGTGGCGGCGACTGCCGCAACCGGTGATCGCGGCCGTGCACGGCCATTGTTTCGGCGGCGGACTGCAATTGGCGTTGGCGGCCGATATCCGTTTCGCCACACCGGATTCCGATTTCGCCGTGATGGAAGTCGCCCACGGCCTGATTCCCGATATGTCGGGCGCGGTCACGTTGTCGCGCCTGATCGGCGTGGACAAGGCGCTCCTGCTGACCATGACCGCCGACCCCGTCGACGCCGCCTATGCCGCCCGCATCGGATTGATCACCGAGGTCAGCGAGGATCCGCGCGCCGACGCCGAGACATTGGCCGATCGCATCGCGGCGCGGCCGGCACCCGCCGTCGCCGCCGCCAAACAATTGTTCGAGCGCACCTGGCATGCGGGCACCCGCCGCACCCTGGGAATCGAACGGGCGACGCAGATACCACTTCTGGTCCGGCAGGCGCTCGGCCGTCGGTAGATCCGACAAAGGGACACACCGCCGACGCGGGAGTTACCCGAAAATGTGAGCGGGAAACCCATTTACCTGCGATTCGCTGTTAGCATTTTCACACTTTGCCAGCGAAGCCGGTGAACGGGGGCGCATCGGCGAGAACGGGAAGGGCTGCATTTGTCCAAGACCGTATCCGTCCTGCTGTCCGCGATAGCGGGCGCCTCGGCCGTCCTTCTGACCGTGACCGCGCCCGCGGCCGCCAACCCGAATGCCATCAATCCGATTCCGGTTCTCAACGGCACCACCGGATTACCGAATCTGGTCGGCCGTTCGCGAGCGATATTCCAGGTCACCGGAATGGCCAGCCCGAACGCCACCGAGAACTACAACGTCCTCGGCACCGACCTGGGAATCATGTGGGACAACGGCCGCGGCGAGATGCTCACCGCCTTCGGCGATACCGCCG
Source organism: Nocardia cerradoensis NBRC 101014 (assembly GCF_000308535.1). GTDB lineage: Bacteria > Actinomycetota > Actinomycetes > Mycobacteriales > Mycobacteriaceae > Nocardia > Nocardia cerradoensis. The sequence goes on from NZ_BAFW01000250.1 coordinate 11,787, forward strand.
GCGTGGGGCTGCCGAATCTGCTGGCCGGCAGTTTCTGGGCGTGGCGCAGCAATATCCTGGTGCGCAGTCACACTCAGGATCCCTCGGGCGGCATCTATTTCGACAGCGCCGTGCGCGATGTGTTCGGCCAGGCGCGGGACCTGATTCCCAGCCCGAAGATTCCGTTCATCGAGATCAGCCGCATCCCGACCGCGGGAATCTCGGTGAACGGCGTGCAGTACATGAGCCTGATGTCGGTGAAGAGCTGGGACGACGTCGGCCAGTGGACCACCAACTACGCGGGCCTGGCCGCTTCCGCCGACAACGGGGAAACCTGGGCCGACCTCGATTTCACCCGCCGGCCCAACGACGGCGGCAATGCCAACTTCCAGATGAACGCCTTCGTGAAGAGCGGCGGCTGGGTGTACGAATACGGCACGCCGTCGGGCCGCAATCACTTCGCCTACGTCGCGCGCGTGCGGGAGAACGACATTCAGAATCTCGCCGAATACGAGTACTGGGACGGCGGCGCCTGGCGCAAGAACGATGTGAACGCCGCCCGCCCGATCACCGGCGGGGTAGCCGAGATGTCGGTGATGTGGAACGACTACCTCGGGCAATTCGTCATGCTGACCACCGATCCGTGGAATTCGGTGGTGATGCGCCGGGCGTCTTCCCCGGAGGGGCCGTGGAGCCCGCCCGAGGTGCTGATCGATACGCGCGAATTGCCGACCGCGTACGCCCCCTCGATCTACCCGTACCAGACCGGGCGGGAGCTGTATTTCCTCACCACGGTGCACAGCCAGTACAACGTCGTCCTGATGCGCACGACGCTGTAGTTCGCCCTCGGACAGCCGACGCCCGGCCCGAGTTCGGCTCGGCCGGGCGTCGCGCTGCCGCTGGCTAGACTCGCTCCATGGACGCCGCCGAGTGGGACGAGCGCTATGCGCAGAGCGAGTTGGTGTGGGGCGCACCGCCGAACGCGACGGTCGTTGAGCACATCTTCGGATTGGAGCGCCGCGTCCAGCTGGTGCCCGACGCGCCCGGGGAGGAGCCGCCGGAATTGCCGCGTGCCCTGGATCTGGCGTGCGGCGAGGGGCGGCACGCGCTGTGGCTGGCCACGCACGGCTGGCAGGTGCGGGCGGTCGATTTCTCCCAGGTCGGCATCGACAAGGGGCGCACGGTCGCCTCGCGGCTGTCGCGTTCGGTGCGCAGCCGGATCGACTGGGAATGCGCGGACGTCACCGACCTCGCCGGTTCGGGGATCGACGGTCCGTTCGAGCTGATTCTGGCCGTCTACATCCACCTGCCGGCCGATCAGCGGCGCACCCTGCTGCTCTCGGCGGCCGAACGACTGAGCCCGGGTGGCACCCTTCTCGTCCTCGGCCACGACACCACCAATATCGCCGACGGTTACGGCGGGCCACAAGATCCGGCGATCCTGTTCACTCCCGACGATGTGGTGGCGGATCTCGCTGCGGCAGAACATATCCGGGTCGACACCGCGCAGCGGGTGATCCGCGAGACCGAGGGACGCGACGCCATCGACGCCCTCGTGGTCGCCACCGCGACCGTGCCCGATCTGGAGGAGCAAGCGACGGCCACCCCGGACGCGTGATCCGGGGTGGCGACGCCTCACAGTCCGGCGCTGCCGGTGGGTAGCGGCGCCGGTCCGTGGGACTGTGCGGGCGGATGCGCCCGGGGGTGATCGAATCGGTCCCGGCCGAATTGGTCGTATCCGTACCGGTCGTAGCCGTTGCGGTCGTAGCCGAACCGGTCGTAACCGAACGAGTCGTAGCCGGAGCGGTCGTAACCGAACCGGTCGTAGCCGGACCGGTCGTAACCGAACGAGTCGTGGCCGGACCGGTCGTAGCCCGAGCGATCGCGGCCGAACCGGTCGACACCCTGGGCGTCGAACCCGTCGGAGCCGAAGCCGTCGGCGGTGCACGGCGGGGCCGCGCCACACGGAACGCTCGCCTCGGCCACCCCCGCCCCGGCGACGGCGATACCGGTCGCGGCGAGGATGGCCAGTGCGACACCGGCTACGGGACGGCGAGCGGCGCGAATCGTGCCTGCGATCATGGATCACTCTCCTCTCGAAATCCCGACCGCAGTCGAAATTACCCCGGCGGCGCCGCGACGACATCGGGGTATTCCCGGAGATGGATGCTGAGATTCGATGATTCGCAAGTGTTTTCGCACCGCCGCGTTCACCCGCCCGGCAGCTCGGTAGCAACCCGGCGCGGGACTACTCGCCGATCACTCGCCGTCCGCCCATCGGCGCAGCCACGGTTCCACCGTCCGCGCGATCAGATCGAATCCGGCGCGGAAGGAATGTGGCTGGCGGGGAACGACTTTCACCTCGGCCGCATCGGAGGGATCCGGAATGCCGAAGGGATCGCGCTCACCGTTGATCACCACCACGTCGACGTGCGCGGACGCTGCCACCAGTTCGTCACGCCGCGTCTTCTCCGGCTTGCCGGGCGGATGCAGGGGGAAAGACAAGGCCAGTACGCCTCGCGCGTCGGCTTCCACGGCGGTCCGGCAGGCGACCCGGGCGCCGTTGCTGCGACCGCCCTGAATCAGCGGTACGCCGGGTACCCGGGCCCGCAGGGCGGCGACGATCTCGAGCCAGGCCGCATCCTGCACGGTCGCCGATCCCGGCGCCCGGCGCCCCGCCACGCGATACGGCTGGACCACCCGCGCGACGACCCCGCCCAGCGCCACCGCACGATCGCGGACGGCCAGCAGATCCCCGGCCTCCACCCCGCCGCCGGAACCGTGGGTGAGCAGCAGCAGAAAGCGATCGCCGGTACCCCGCTCGATCTCCACCTCGGCATCCCCCGCAGTCGTCTCGATGCGCACGTGGTCCACGGTAATCGCCGTTCAGCTCGCCGCGGCCACGCACCGGAAGCCGATATGGCTCATGCCGGTGTCGATCATCTGCGGACGCCGCGCCGCGGGCCGGTACCGGCGGCAGTAGCTGTCGGCGCAGAGGAACGAACCGCCCTTGATCACCTTGCGCGGCACCCGGAACTGCGGCTGGCGCGGATCGAAACTCCGTTCCCGAACCCCACCGCGCGGATTGCGCGGGACGCAGCACCCGCCGCCGTCCGGATGGCGTTCGGCGTACCAGTCGTCGGTCCATTCCCACACGTTGCCGGCCATATCGAACAGGCCGTAGGCGTTGGGCGGATACGCACCGACGGCAGCGGTGCGACCGTAACCGGGGTCCGGACGCCACGGGAAGTCGCCGTGCCAGTAGTTGGCCAGTCGCGCCTCACTCGCTTCGCCCTCCTCACCCCAGGTGAATTCGGCGCCGTCCATACCGCCGCGGGCCGCGGCTTCCCACTGCGCCTCGGTCGGCAGCGCCCGGCCCTGCCATATCGCGTAGGCGGCGGCGTCCTCGTGCGCGATATGGACCACCGGGTGGTCGGGCCGGTCGGCGATCGACGACCCGGGCCCCTCGGGATGCCGCCACGAGGCGCCGGGCGTCCAGCGCCACCACAGGTTCAGATGCCGCAGGTCGACCGGGCCGGAGGTCCCGGTGAACACCATCGAGCCGGGTTGCAGGTTCTCGGCCGGCGCCCCCGGGAAGTAGGCGGGATCGAGCGGACGTTCGGCGACGGTGCGGTATCCGGTTTCGGCGACGAACCGTTCGTACTGGGCGTTGGTGACCTGCCGGGTCTCGATGGCGAAGGCGTCCACGGCCACCCGGTGGGCGGGCCGCTCCTCCGGATAGTGGCGGTCGGAACCCATCGTGAAGGTCTGTGCGGGTATCTGCCGTACGTCGGTCGCGGTCGACATGTTCACAGTCACGGGCCGTTCCTACGAATCGGGTGTGAAGATCTGCGCCCAGTCATTTTTCATGCTGACCACCGTCCAGTCGTTGCGACGCGCGTGCGCGAGGGCATCCTCGGCGCCGGCGACGTAATCGAATTCGCGCTCGGCGTCGTCGTGCAGGATGAGCATGCGCAGCGACGGCGCGCCCGCGAGTTCGGAGAACGACAGCATGGGCAGATCGCCGTTGGAATTGCCGACCGACAGAATGGGACGGCGGCCGATCCGGCTCCAGATTCGAATCGGCTTCTCCGGTCCGTCGTCGAAGAAGTCCATCGCGGATTTGTAGAGCAGGTCGCTGCGGCCTTCCTGTTCGCGATAGGTCAGCCCGAGCGCACTGCCGATCACCCGTTCCGGTGGCACCCCGTAGAGATCACCCGCGACCGGGCGCATGAAATCCCGGTCGCCGCCCGAGGCGATGTAGGTGGTGAATCCGTTGTCACGCAGATACCACAGCAATTCGACCATCGGCGCGAAACCACAGCCGTGGTACGGGCGGCCGAGAGTCGGGTGGGCGGCGTCCGCGAAGAATGCCGCCACCCGCGCGTCGTAGTCCTCGACGGTGATCTCACCGAAGGCGCGAGTCACCGCGCCCATCAACAACTTCAGATCGTCGTCGTCACCGTGATAGTGCTTGACCATCGCGGCACCCAGCCACTGCAGATCCTGCTCGTAGGCCGCCCGCCACGGCTGCCGCGTGCGTAATTCCGGTTCCTGCTCGGCCATTTCGGCCAGTCGGCGGATGGTGAAATCGAGCTGGATCGGCATCGGTTTCTCACACCACAGGGTGCCGTCGTTGTCGAATACCGCGATCCGTGCCGACGGTTCGACATATCCGGAGCCGTCGCGATCGGTGACGCGAGCGACGAAATCGACGATGGCGGAGGTGGTTTCCCCGTCGTTCCACGATTCCAACGACACCGCCATCGTCAGTCCCGCGCGAGGAAGTCGTGCAGTTTGGCGACCGCCTGGTCGATGGTGAAGGTGGCCGGTTCCTGACGCGGCGGAAATTCCTTGAACGTATCGAGGAATGCCGTCGCGATGGCCGTCCCGTAGAAGGCGATGTAGTCGTGGTCGATGAACCAGTCCCAATAGGTGTTGGAGGTGACGTCGGCCCGCTCGAACGGGTCGGTGCGCAGATTGAACAGTTTCGGTACCCGCAGCGGGGTGAAGGGTTCGGCCCAGATGCCGAGCGTGCCCTGTTTGCGCTGCTCCATGAACACGATCTTCCAGTTCTCGAACCGGATTCCGAGCACATCGCAGTCGTCGGAGAAATAGACCATGCCACGCCGCGGGCTGTGTTCGGCCGCGCCGGTGAGGTAGGGCAGCAGGTTGTAGCCGTCGATGTGGACCTTGAAAGTCTTGCCCCCCACCGCATGTCCCTGTTTCAGCTTGTCGACGATATCGGGTTCGCCGGCCGCGGCGAGCAGGGTCGGGAGCCAATCGTGGTGCTGCACTATGTCGTTGGAGATCGAGCGGGCGGGAATGTGGCCCGGCCAGCGGATCACCTGCGGCACCCGGAACGCACCCTCCCAGTTGGTGTCCTTCTCGCTGCGGAACGGGGTGGTCGCGCCGTCGGGCCAGGTGTTGGCGTGCGGGCCGTTGTCGGTGCTGTAGACGACGATCGTGTTGTCGGCCAGCCCGAGCTCGTCGAGGGCGTCGAGCACGCGGCCGACATTGCGGTCGTGGTCGATCATCGTGTCGTGGTAGGGCGACTGCCAGATTCCCGCCTGGCCGACACTTTCCGGCTTGGTATGCGTGCGCAGATGCATATGGGTGAAGTTCAGCCAGACGAAGAACGGCGTGCCCGCCCGCTGCTGACGGGTGAGGAAATCCACGCAGGCCTCGGCCACGTCCTCGTCGATCGTCTCCATCCGCTTCTTGGTCAGCGGGCCGGTGTCCTCGATCCGCTGCTTGCCGACGCGCCCGAAACGCGGATCCTCGGTGGGGTCGTCCTCGTCGGTCGCCCACGAGTGCAGCACCCCGCGCGGGCGTTGCAGGTCGTACAACCGCGGATAGGTGTCCTTGTGCGGATAGTCCGGTAGTTCGGGTTCCTCCTCCGCGTTCAGGTGGTAGAGGTTGCCGAAGAATTCGTCGAAGCCGCGGACCGTCGGCAGGAACCTGTTGAGGTCGCCGAGGTGGTTCTTGCCGAACTGCCCGGTCGCGTAGCCGAGCGGTTTGAGCAGTTCGGCGATGGTCGGATCCTCCGGCGACAGACCGACCCCGGCACCCGGCACCCCGACCTTGCTCATGCCGGTGCGATAGACGCTCTGCCCGGTGATGAAGGAGGCCCGCCCGGCCGTGCAGCTCTGTTCGCCGTAGGAGTCGGTGAACCGCATGCCCTCCTCGGCGAGCCGGTCGATGTTGGGCGTGCGATAGCCCATCAGGCCGTCGCTGTAGCAGCTGAGATTGGTGATCCCGATGTCGTCGCCCCAGATCACCAGAATGTTCGGCTTCGAATCCGGCACAGCGGCCTCCTTCGGCGCAGGTGAACTACCCTGCCGAAACCCTGCCCGCGCCCGCCCGCGGACACCTCACCCGCGACGGGTGATTGCGGTGAGGCGGGTCCCGGGTGTTCATCTCGTCACATCGCCCGGTCAGCGCTTTCCAAGCCCATTACTCATCGGTAATATACGGTGTAAGTTACCCGCGAGTAGAAGGCGGATATTCCGTTCGACTACCCGGTGTGGAGACACATGGGCGGGAACGGCACACACCGACCCGCACCGACTCAACGGAGAGTGAGTAACAGAGATGGGCCATTACAAGAGCAACGTCCGCGACCTGGAGTTCAACCTCTTCGAGGTGCTGGGCATCGGCTCGGTGCTGGATTCCGGCGCCTACGGTGACCTGGACACCGACACGGTCAAGAACATCATCGACGAGGTACGCCGCCTGGCCGAGGGCCCGGTCGCCGAGTCCTTCGCCGACGCCGACCGCAACCCGCCGGTGTTCGACCCCACCACCCACAGCGTCTCCATCCCGGAGTCGTTCAAGAAGTCCTTCAAGGCCTACCAAGAGGCCGGCTGGAACAAGGTCGGCCTGAACGAGGAGCTGGGCGGCCTGCCCGCACCGCGTTCGGTGGTCTGGGCCCTCAACGAGCTGATCCTGGGCTCCAACCCGGCCGTCGCGATGTACGCCGCCGGTGGCCCGTTCGGCCAGATCTTCTGGAACAACGCCACCGACGAGCAGAAGAAGTGGGCCGAGATCGCCGTCGAGCGCAACTGGGGCGCCACCATGGTGCTGACGGAGCCCGACGCGGGTTCCGACGTCGGCGCCGGCCGCACCAAGGCCATCCAGCAGGAGGACGGCTCCTGGCACATCGAGGGTGTCAAGCGGTTCATCACCTCCGGTGACTCCGACGACATGTTCGAGAACATCTTCCACCTGGTGCTGGCCCGCCCCGAGGGCGCCGGCCCGGGTACCAAGGGCCTGTCGCTGTTCTTCGTGCCGAAGTTCCACTTCGACTTCGAGACCCAGACCCTGGGCGAGCGCAACGGCGTGTTCGTCACCAACGTCGAGCACAAGATGGGCCTGAAGGTCTCGGCCACCTGTGAGGTCACCTTCGGCGGCCACGGCGTGCCCGCCAAGGGCTGGCTGGTCGGCGAGGTCCACAACGGCATCGCGCAGATGTTCGACGTGATCGAGAACGCCCGGATGATGGTGGGCACCAAGGCCATCGCCACCCTGTCGACCGGTTACCTGAACGCCCTGGACTACGCCAAGCAGCGCGTGCAGGGTGCGGATCTGACCCAGATGACCGACAAGACCGCGCCGCGCGTCACCATCACCCACCACCCGGACGTGCGCCGCTCGCTGATGACGCAGAAGGCCTACGCCGAGGGCCTGCGCGCCATCTACCTCTACACCGCCGCGCACCAGAACGAGGACATCGCTCAGCTCGTCTCGGGCGCCGACAAGGACCTCGCGTTCCGCGTCAACGACCTGCTGCTGCCGATCGTCAAGGGTGTCGGCTCGGAGCGGGCCTACCAGTACCTGACCGATTCGCTGCAGACCTTCGGTGGCTCCGGCTTCCTGCAGGACTACCCGATCGAGCAGTACATCCGCGACGCGAAGATCGACTCGCTGTACGAGGGCACCACCGCCATCCAGGCGCAGGACTTCTTCTTCCGCAAGATCGCCCGCGACCGCGGCGTGGCGCTGGCCCACGTGGCCGGCCAGGTGCAGAAGTTCATCGAGTCCGAGGCCGGCAACGGCCGCCTGAAGGGCGAGCGCAAGCTGCTGGCCACCGCGCTCGAGGATGTGCAGGCCATGGCCGCCACCCTGACCGGTCACCTGATGGGTGCGCAGGAGGACGCCAAGGAGCTGTACAAGGTCGGTCTGGGTTCGGTCCGCTTCCTGATGGCGGTGGGCGACCTGCTGATCGGCTGGCAGCTGCTGCGTCAGGCCGAGATCGCCATCAAGGCGCTCGACAACGGCGCCACCGGCTCCGACGAGGCCTTCTACACCGGTAAGGTCGCGGTCGCGCAGTTCTTCGCCCGCAACGTGCTGCCGGAGCTGACCGCCACCCGCACCGTGCTGTCCAACCTGGACAACGACGTGATGGAGCTCGACGAAGCGGCCTTCTGATCGCCTTCTCGACCACCACGTGACACAGCGGCCCCGCCTCTCGTATTCGGGAGGCGGGGCCGCTGTCGTCCCGGCACGCCGGGACCGCCGGTCCTGCACCGGAATCCGGGCCGGGTAATAATGACGGCACTGGAGTGCCCCGGGGGTCTGGTGCGCCATACATAAACCGAGACAACCGAGACAGCGCCGTGCCATGCCGATGTGACGAGGGTTTCGTCGGCATATCGCACGCCGTCGGCCGAGGGCAGGCACAATACCCACGGCGCGACTCATGGAAGGAAATTCGGAATATGAGACGACTGTCCGCCCTGGCCGGAGCGTGCGCGGCGGTCGCGCTGCTGGGCCTGACGGCATCGCCGGCCGGAGCCGACCCGAACAACATCAATCCGATTCCGGGGCTGAACGGCATCAACGGATTGCCGCAGCTCCCGGGCCCGACGCAGGCGGTCTACCAGGCCACCGGGATGGCCTCGCCGAACCGGACCCAGAACCAGAACGTGCTGGGCACCGACCTCGGCATCATGTGGGACGACGGGCGCGGGCAGATGATCACCGCCTACGGCGACACCGCCGGGCTCGGCGTGCCGAACGTCCTGGCCGGCAGCATCTGGGCGTGGCGCTCGAACGTGCTGTTCCGCAGCCCGGCCGGTGCGGACCCGTCGGCGGGCGTGAACTACACGAGCTTCGTGGACAATCCGCTGCCCAGCCCGAAGATTCCGGGTATCGAGATCAGTTTCATTCCGACCGCGGGCGTCTCGGTCAACGGCGTGCAGTACATGTCGATGATGTCGGTGCGGGAATGGGGCCCGGACGGCCACTGGGACACCAACTTCTCCACGATGGCCGTCTCCGGTGACGACGGCCAGACCTGGGCGCAGCTGCCGACCACCCGGCGCGGCAACGAGAACGGCTTCCAGAGCTTCCAGCAGAACGCCTTCCTGAAGGCCGGCGGCTACGTCTACAAGTACGGGACCCCGGCGGGGCGCAACCAGCCCGGATTCATCTCCCGGGTCAAGGAAGCCGATATCGCGAACATCGACGCCTACGAGTACTGGGACGGCGGCGCGTGGAAGCCGAAGGACGCCAATGCCGCCAAGCCGATCGTCGGCGGTGTGGGCGAGTTGTCGGTGCAGTGGAACGCGCATCTGGGCCAGTACGTGATGCTGACCACCGATCCCTTCGATTCCGTGGTCATGCGGACCGCGCCGAATCCGGAGGGCCCGTGGAGCGCGCCGCGCGTGCTGATCGATGTGCGCGATCTGCCGACCATGTACGCGCCCATGATCTACCCGTATCAGACCGGCAGCGACCTGTACTTCCTGCTGACGATGCACAACCAGTACAACGTCGTGCTCATGCGCTCGCCGCTGTAGGCGGGCGGGAGCCGGAGTAGTCGACGGGCGCAGGCCCGGAGGATACGAAGACGGCTCCGTGCGGTTGCCGGGTCGGGGGTCTGGCAACTGCACGGAGCCGATCTGATTATCGGGGCCGGGCCCGGGGCGTTACACGATTCGTTTCGACACCGGAGAAATTCTCGATCGGGGCACCGGGGACAATCGGAGGCGATTGCGGTACGGGGCGCTGATCTCACGCCGCGGTGCAGCAGCAAGCAGAGCTCGGACCTGCCGAAGCTCGGACGACTCGAGGAGAAGAGTATGCAGCTGGGAATGATCGGGCTCGGCCGAATGGGTGCCAATATCGTGCGGCGCATCGTCAAGGACGGGCACACCGCGGTCGGCTACTCCCGGCACGAGGACCAGATCAAGGAATTCACCGACGAACTGGGCGACAGCTTCCAGGGTGCGACCGACTACCCGGCCTTCGTCGCGCTGCTCGAGAAGCCGCGCGTGGTCTGGGTGATGATTCCGGCCGGCGCGACCGGCGCGGTCATCGACCAGGTCGCCGACCTGCTGGAGCCGGGCGACATCATCATCGACGGCGGCAACAGCCGCTACCACGAGGACATCAAGCGGGCGGCGGCGCTGGCGCCCAAGGGGATCCACTACCTCGACATCGGCACCTCCGGTGGCGTGTGGGGTCTGGACCGCGGCTACTGCCTGATGATCGGCGGCGAGGCCGAGCAGGTCGCCCACCTGGAGCCGCTGTTCCAGTCGATCGCCCCGGGTGTCGACGCCGCCGAGCGCACCCCCGGCCGCACCGGTGAGCCCTCCCCCGCCGAGCAGGGCTACCTGCACTGCGGCCCCGCCGGCGCCGGGCATTTCGTGAAGATGGTGCACAACGGCATCGAATACGGCGCGATGGCGGCCTACGCGGAAGGCCTGAACATCCTGCACAAGGCCAATATCGGCAAGGAGCTCGACGACGCGCATTCGGCCGAGGTGTCCCCGCTGGAAAACCCCGAGTACTACCAGTTCGACATCAACGTGCCCGAGGTGACCGAGGTGTGGCGGCGTGGTTCGGTGGTCGCGTCCTGGCTGCTGGACCTGACCGCGGCCGCACTGCACGCCGATCCCGACCTGACCAGCTTCGGTGGGCGGGTGTCGGATTCGGGCGAGGGCCGCTGGACCATCCACGCCGCGATCGACGAGGGCGTGCCCGCGCCGGTGCTCTCGACCGCGCTGTACGAGCGGTTCTCCTCGCGCGGTGAGGCGCTCTACGCGGACAAGGTGCTCTCGGCCATGCGCAAGGCGTTCGGCGGGCACAACGAGCTGCCGGGCAAGTAGGCCGCGGCCGGATCGGCGCACGCCGAACCGGAACGAAGGCCCCTACCGCATCGGCGGTAGGGGCCTTTCTCGCATCGTGTCTCGCTCAGCTCAGGCTCTGGACGGCGCGGCCGACCATGTCCAGCGCGGCCAGTGGCCCGAAGGTGAGCAGATAGCCCAGTCCCCAGAGGAATGCCATGATGTCTCCACTCAGTCGAATTGCCGGTCCATCCAGTCGATGGTCTGCATGCCGAACAGATCCGTACCCCAGCCGTACAGGTCGGTGAGCATCTTCACCATCGAGCAGTCCGTGGGCTGGTACGTGACGTCGGTGCCCTGTGCCCGGTACGTGTCGGCGAGCTCGCGCGAATCGGCCGCGGGGACCAGTGACATCGGCGAATCGTCCTTCGCGCACGACGCGATCAGCACCTTGGACGCCGGTGCCCCGGAGCGGCCGAGCCGGTTGTCGTCGAACACCGGCTGGAATGCCGGTTCGTCGGCGGGATTCAGTCCCGAGTCGAACATCGCCCACAGCGGAACGAACGGCATACTGAAATACGCGTCCTGACATTGGCCGCGGAAGATTTTCGCTACCGTCTGCCCGGCGGAGTTCAGTTTCGAATCCAGCTGCATCTCAGGATATTTCGGCTCCAGCCCGAGCAGCGTGGCGAACGCGAAACCCGAACCGACCGAACCGTCGGCGACCCGCATGAAGTTGCGCTGATCGACCACCATGCCTTCCAGCACAGTGGATTTCACGTTCAGCTCGGGCGCGTAAGAGGGTTGCAGTTCGGCCGAGAAGCCGGCACCGACACCGCCGCCGGCGATCCCGAACAGCGCGACCTGGGCCCGCGGATTCAGCCCGGCGTCACCGAAATTCAGCGCCGCGCGGGTGCCGTCGAGCTGAGTGTGCGCGGCGTACTTACCGGCGAAGACCCCGTGCGGGGCGCGGTCGGCGTCGTTGCCGACGTCGGAGATCATCACCGCGTAGCCCTTACCGAACATCAGCGCCAGCGGGCCGAGCGCGGACCAGGACGCGCCGTCCAGCGGATCGCCCCCGGTCCACTGGGTACTGGGATGACAGTTCCAGCCGACGCTGTCGTTGGCCTCCTGGTACGAGACGACGTGTCTCTCGTTCGCGGGCTTGCCGTCTCGCGGAATCATCAGGATCCCGGTGCTGATCGCGGGCGTGACGCCGTCGCGTTCGGTGGTGACGTACATCAGCTTCCAGGCGTCGAGATTCGCCGGCTTCACGCCGGTGAACAGCACATCGACCTTCTTCGCCTTCACCACCGTGCCGGGCTTCTCCGCACCGGTCAGCGGTGGTTCCCGAAAGAACGGGTCGTCGGCCCGCAGCGCCTGGAACGCCTCCTGCGGGCTCGCCGGGGAGGCGCCCTGCAGCGAGCCGACGACGAATCCGTTGAACACCTCGTTCAAGGTGGGCGTCTGCGGCGGAACGGGTTCCGCGACAGCGGTTCCGGATACGCCGGCGCCCGACGCGGCACAGACCAGCGCGAAGGCGGTCATCGCCGCCAGTGTGTACTTCCTCATCGGCCCTCCCCTGTGCCGCCGGCCGCCTGCACCGGATCCGCCGGCGTGACCGTCATTTCCTGTGCCGCCGAATTCAGCAGCTGCGGGATGTTCAGCAGCGGCCGGTGGGATTCCAGCTGCGCCTCGTACGGGGTTCGCAGCGTGGATTCCAGGGCGGGCCAATTGTTCTCGACCTGCCACCGGTACTTGGGCAGCAGCTCGGTGGTGATGTAGTCCCAGCGGTCGTCGAGGACCGACCAGTTCCAGCTCGGCAGCGGCAGGCCGAGAATCATCGGGCGGCCGTCGGCGCCGGTGAAAGGCACACGCACGGGCCGGAATTCGCGCGGCGGCACGACACCGGCCACCGACGGCGAACCGGCGGCGCCGCTGAGGTAGGTGATCGCCGCACCGACCGGCCCCTTGTAGTGGCGCACCTGGTCCCATTGCGCGCCGATCGCCCACTGCTGTTCCCGGCGCAGCAGGACCGCGTTGCCGGCGGCGATCCGATCGTGCGCGCCCGAGGCCACATCGCGCCAGGCGTCCATGATGTCGGCGCCGAACAGTCCGGCCCGCTCGAATTCCGCCAGCGCGGCGAGGCCACCGGTGACGTAGGCGTCGTGCATCGGCATCAGGTCGGAGAAGATGTTCTTCTGCATCACCAGGATCATGCCCAGAATCCAGCGCAGATCCTCGGGGGTGATGGCCGGCGCCGCGTCGGCCAGCGCACGCAGCCCGTCGGGCAGCATCGCGACCGCCTGCGGTCCGGCCGTCCGCTGGACGGCACCGAGCACGGTGTGTGCGGCGTCGGCGATACCGGGCAGATCGTAGAGGGTGCCCATCAGTTCGGCATCGACGAGTCCGCCGCCGAAGTCGGCGCCGACCTGGCCGCCCATTCCGGCCCACTGCAATTCGCGGTGGCCGAGTTGCAGATTCTCGTAGTAGCGATAGGACTTGATCAGATTGTCGCGGTTGGCCTCGACGCCGGTGCGCGGGTCCCAGCCGCGCAGATCGATACCGGCCTTCTCGGTCGCGTCCACGAGCCAGTACTGGTACAGCAGCGCGGCGTACCGGGGCGGCGCCACACCCTCGGCGCGCGCCTCGTCGAGCAGGCGGCCCAGTTCGGCGTGGTCGTAGGGCAATTCCGGATGCACGCCACCGGGCGACCGGGCGGCATCGCGATTGATCAGAGGCAGGTCGAGATACCGGTCGAGATCGGATGCGGCGACGGCCGGGGCGGCGCCGAGTGCACCCACGCCCACAACCGCCGCGAGAATCAATCCCGCGCCGCGCGCAATTGCGCTGATACGCATATTGTCTCAGCCCTCCGCTATCGGTTCGTTGATGGAGCGGCAGATTTCCGCCATTATCGGTAGCGAATCAATAGCCGAATGCGATCGACAGCGCTCCCAGCCGCCACCAGAGCGGGACGGGACCGTGAATCATCGACAACCAACTACCGACTGCAAGGTTACCGAGAGGTTACCAATCGCAGCTGGAGCTCTCGACTCACTCCAGCGCGGACAGCTGTCGGCATTCCGTTTCTACTGCCGTCTGGAAATAGCTGGTTATTGACCTTTTATTCGCCCCGCTACGGTTCCGACAGTGGTCGCAGGCAATGACCAACGGAATGATTGATATCACAATTCGATAACTGAGGTATTACCGCGGCAGTGGTCTATCGGGCCCCCGAAAGGGTGTACGCGGCGGTCGGAGCGAGGCTCCGCGGCGCACGCCTCGGGTGCGGTTCCCGGGGCAGGGGTGCGGATGACGACCACGGGTAGGTTCCGGCGCCTGGAACGGCTACGGTCGGTCCATGCGCAACGTTGCCGGGATCGTTCTCGCAGTAGCCGCGGTCGCCCTCGCGGGGTGCTCCGGCGGTGGCGGCTCCAGCTCCATCACCACGACCGGCCCCAGCGCCGCACCGGGCACGACGAATGCGGCCGGCGGCACCGCCGCGACCACCACGACCGGTAACCAGCAGGACTGTGCCGCAGGCTATCTCGCGCAGTTCACCACCCGGCAGAAGCTGGCGCAGCTGCTCACCGTCGGCGTCAAGAACGCCGCCGACGCCGAACAGGTGGTGCGCGGGGAACAGGTGGGAGGCATCTTCGTCGGCAGCTGGACCGACCAGTCCATGCTGTCCGGTCAGGGCCTCGACCAGGTGAAGGCCGCCGCGCGCACACCACTCATGGTGACCATCGACGAAGAGGGCGGCCGGGTCTCGCGGTTGCAGAATCTGATCGGGCAGGCACCCTCGGCCCGGGTCGCCGCGCAGACCATGACCGCCGACGAGTACTACCAGCAATCCTTGACCCGCGGTCAGGCCATGAAGAAGCTGGGCCTCACCGTCGACTTCGCGCCCGACGTGGATGTCAGCGAGGAGCCCGACGACGCGGTGATCGGCGACCGTTCCTACTCCCAGGATCCGCAGGTCGTCACCGAATACGCCGGCGCCTACATCCGGGCCATGCACGATGCGGGTGTCGGCGCGGTGATGAAGCACTTCCCCGGCCACGGACACGGATCGGGCGATTCCCACACCGGCGCGGTGCGCACGCCCCCGCTGGATCAGATGCAGCAGGTGGATCTGGTGCCGTTCCGGAACCTGATCGATTCCGGCGCCGCGGTGATGGTCGGTCATCTCGACGTTCCCGGTCTGACCTCACCCAACGTTCCGGCGAGCATCAGCCCGGAGGCGATGGCACTGCTGCGCCAGGGCACCGGCTACAACGCCGCGCCCTACGACGGCCCGATCTTCACCGACGACCTGAGCGGCATGGCGGCCATCACGGCGCGGATGGGCATCGCGGACGCGGTCGCCGCCGCCCTGGAGGCCGGCGCCGACGACGCGCTGTGGATCAGCACCGACGCCGTCAGCTCGGTGCTGGACCGGCTCGAGCAGGAAGTTCGCGACGGAAAACTGCCCATGAAGCAGGTCGACGATTCGGTCCTGCGGGTGGCCAAGTACAAAGGCATCCAGCTCCCCTGCTGAGCCCGGCCTCAGCGAATCGGTGGCAATTCGTTGCCCTCGGAAACTTACCTTGGAGTAAGATAGGGGTTTCGATATGGGCTAGGAGTGGTGGATGGCAGGCGGAACGAAGCGGCTTCCCAGGGCGGTTCGTGAGCAGCAGATGCTGGACGCCGCCGTCGAAGTCTTCTCCCGAAAGGGATATCACGACACGTCGATGGATGCCATCGCGGCCGAGGCCAAGATCTCCAAGCCTATGCTGTATTTGTACTACGGCTCCAAGGACGAACTGTTCCGGGCCTGCATTCAGCGCGAGAGCGCACGCTTCATCGAGGCCGTCGCGGTGGCCGGCAATCCCAAGCTGACCCCGCACGAGCAGCTGCGAGCCGGGCTCGAGGCGTTCCTGTCCTATGTCGACAACAACCGGCTGTCGTGGTCGGTGCTGTACCGGCAGGCCCTGGGGCAGCAGCCGTTCGCCTCCGAGATCGCGAACAGTCGCGAGCGCATCATCGAACTGACCGCGAAACTGCTCGAGTCGAGCGCCAAATACGCCGAGCCCGGAACGGATTTCGACATCGTCGCGGTGGCGGTGATCGGCGCGGGCGAGGCGATCGCCGACCGGATCGCCAGCGGTGAGGTCGATGTCGCCAGCGCGGTCGACCTGCTGGACAATCTGGCCTGGCGCGGTCTGGCCGGTAAGAAGAAGGCCGAGTAGACACCGGCGAAACGCGCCGTCCGACTTGCGCGCCGCTGTCGGCACCTGCCAGAGTGCGGATTGCACAGATGGCCGGATTGCCGATGCGGCCGGGGTTCTACGGGGCGGAATTGTTCGGACTTCTCACGCCGTGCGCGCACAGCGCGGCGAAATACGGCCTGGATGCGGCAGATTGGCGCACGCATATGTGCGGACTGTGCCTGGGCCTGCGCGACGGGCACGGCCAGTTGGCCCGCACCGCGACCAATACCGACGCGATCGTGCTGAATGTGCTCACCGAAGCACAGGCCGGTGCCGCCGCGCGGACCGCGGCCGGGCCGTGTGCGCTGCGTGGCATGCAACGCGCCTCGGTCGCCGCGGCCGGCTCCCCCGGGGTGCGGCTGGCGACGACCGCGTCACTGTTGCTGGGAGCGGCCAAGATTCGCGACCACGCCGACGACGGCGACACCGGTCCGCTCGCCCGGCGGCCCATGCGGAAGGTGGCCGATCGCTGGTTCGCCTCGGCCCGCGCGAACGCCGCCGACATCGACCTGGACATCGAACCGCTCATCGCCGCGATCGGCCGTCAGACGGAACTCGAGCAGTCGGTGCGAACCCGTTCGCGGACAGCCGATTTCACGCCGCTGGAATTGCTCGCCACACTCACCGAGCCGGCACAGACATGTGCCGCTGAACTTTTCGCCCACAGTGCCGTGCTGGCCGGCCGCCCGGAGAACGTCACCGCCCTGCGAGAGGTCGGTTGGCATTTCGGGCGCATCGCGCACGTGGCCGACGCCATCGAGGATCTCGACGACGACCGCCGCCGGAATCGCTTCAATCCGCTGCTCGCCACCGGGGCGAGCGCCGAGCAGGCACACGGTCTGCTGCGGGAGTCCGACGCCGAAATACGCCGTGCACTGCATCAAGCGAAGCTCGCGCACGTTCCCGCCGTCCGCTGGCTGTTGCTGGATCCGCTGCGCGGCGTCGTCCGGAAGCTGGGCCGAACCGCGGCCGCAGCATGTGGCGGCGTGACATCCGCCTGCGGCTGCGGAAAGGGCGGTGGCGCAGCCCTTTCCCATGACACCGATACCAGTGCGACGGCACAGTTGCTGGGCTACCCGGTGGCAGCCGTGCACATCCGGCCGCGGGCAGTCGCGCCGGCTACCGCCGGACCGTCCACCGAGGCCCGCATCGGGAAGGCGATCACGGCGCAGCACCCCTTTCAGCCCGGTCCGTATCCGTCGGCACCCGGACCGTATCAGCCGAATCCCGCTGGGCCGCAAGTGAATCCGGCGGCCTATCCCGACCAGGGGCCGTACCCCGCGAGCCCGGTGCAGCCCTACGACATCCCGCCGCCGTTCGGTGATCGACCGCCGAGCGATCCGTATCCGCCCTCGGACGAGCCGCCGCGACGACCCACTTTCTGGCAGGGAGTCGGGATCATCTGCGGGGTGTACTGCACCGGATACGCCTGCTGTGCCGGGCATCGGCGGCCGTGCAGCGGGGAACACCGGGATGCCTGGCTGCAGCGGTGCGACTGCGATTGCGATTGCTGCGACTGCGGCGACTGCGAGGGCTGTGGCGACTGCTGCAGCTGCTGCAACGGTTGCGGCGACTGCGACTGCGATTGCTGCGGCTGCGACTGCAGTTGCTGACCGGGCCGCCGATCGCCGGCCCGGATCGACGACAGCCGCCCACCTTTTCGCCTTCGCCACATATCGAATCCCCCATGCGATCCGATATGTGGCCGCCGAGAAGGTGGGCGGCTGTTCGTGTGCCGTTCGCTGATCAGTGCAGCGTCGCGGTCAGATGAGGGTAGCCCTTCTTCGGATGTTTCAGCGACAGATCCCAGCCCTCGGCGGTCTGGTCGGCGTAGACGTTGACCGTGGACGGCAGCAGGATCGGCTTACCGAATTTCACCGCGTAGGACGTCTTCGCGGGCACCCGGCCCTCGATGACGCCGAGGATCGCGGCCGCCGACCACATGCCGTGGGCGATCGAGCGCGGGAAGCCGAAGGCCTTCGCCCCGAGCGCCGACATGTGGATCGGATTGCGATCACCGGAGGCGGCCGCGTAGCGATGGATCATCGCCTGGTCGACCTTCAGCGTGCGCAGCGGCGGCGGAGGCACCTCGTCCGGCTTCGGCGCCGCCTTCGGGCCGCCGGACAGCGAGGTGCGCTGCTGGTGCAGGAAGGTGGTGACCTGCCGCCACACCAGCTCACGCCCCACGCTGATCTCGCTGATCGCGTCGACCAGCAGCCCCTTGGGATGCTCCCGCAGATTCTCCACGTGGGCGCGGATGTCGAGCGGTTCGCTGACCGAGATCTCGCGGGTGCGCTCGATCAGGTTCTCCGCGTGCACCGCGCCGACCGCGACGAACGGGAAGTCCCTCGCCACCACCAGCTGCATCACCACGGGAAAGGTGAGCACGAACGGGTAGGTCAGCGGCAGGGAGTCGCCGAAGCGCAGCCCGGTCGCGTGGCAGTACGCCGCGAGGTGGTCGGGATCGACGCGGACGCCGTTCCACTCGACCGCGCGGTCCGGGATCTCGGACTTGCGCGCCGACACCAGTGGCAGCGGAACGGCACCCAGGGCGGCCTTGAGATACAGGCTGCCGGTCTTGGGCGGCTCGTTCAGCGAGATGGTCCGGGTTGCCACGTCAGGCTCCGATCATGGCCTGGCCGCAGACGCGAACGATGTTGCCGTTCACCGCGTTCGAGGCCGGGCTGGCGAAGTAGGCGATGGTCTCGGCGACGTCCACGGTCTGGCCGCCCTGCAGCAGCGAGCTGAGCAGCCGGCCCGCCTCGCGGGTGCCGACCGGAATGGCGGCGGTCATCGCGGTCTCGATGAAACCGGGGGCGACGGCGTTGATGGTGATGCCCTTCTCGGCCAGCTTGGGCGCCTCGGCGTTCACCATGCCGATGACACCGGCCTTGGAGGCGCCGTAGTTGGTCTGGCCGCGGTTGCCGGCGATACCGGCGATCGAGGACACGTCGATCACCCGGCCGCCCTCCTTCAGCGCACCCTTGGCCACCAGGCCCTCGGTAATGCGGTGCGGCGCGGCGAGATTGACGTTGAGCACGGCGTCCCAGCGCGCGGCGTCCATGTTCGCGAGCAGCTTGTCGCGGGTGATGCCGGCGTTGTGGACGATGATGTCGACGCCGCCGAAGCGTTCGGTGGCGAATTCGGCGATCTTGTCCGCGGCGTCGGCGGCGGTGACGTCGACCGCGAGCGCGGTGCCGCCGACCTTGTTGGCGGTCTGCGACAGTGCCTCGCCGGCGGCCGGGATGTCGGCGACGATCACGGTGGCGCCGTCGCGGGCGAACACCTCGGCGATGGTCGCGCCGATACCGCGGGCGGCACCGGTCACCACGGCGACCTTGCCGTCGAGCGGCTTGGTCCAGTCGATGCCGGCGGCGGCGTTGTCGTCCTTGCCGACCCGGAAGACCTGGCCGTCGACGAACGCCGACTTGGCCGAGAGGATGAAGCGCAGGGTCGACTCCAGACCGGTGGCGGCCGCGGCGGCCTCCGGGTGCAGGTAGACCAGGTTGGCGGTGGCGCCGCGCAGCAGTTCCTTCCCCACGCTGCGGGAGAAGCCCTCCAGCGCGCGCTGCGCGATCTGCGCGTCGACACTGCCCGCGAGTTCCGGCGTGGTACCGACGACCAGCACGCGGCCGGAGGGGGCGATCGAGCGCATGGCCGGCTGGAAGAACTCGAACAGCTGCGACAGTTCCTCGACGGTGCCGATGCCGGTGGCGTCGAAGACCAGCGCGCCGACCTTCACGCCCTGGGTGGGGGCGTCGACGAAGGTGTAGTCCGACAGCAGGGTGCGCGCGGCGTCGGCGACGCGGCCCTTACCGCCGAGCAGGACCGGGCCGGGCAGCGCCGGCTCGCCCGGGGTGTAGCGGCGCAGCTTCTCCGGCTGCGGCAGGCCCAATTTGCCGGCCAGGAAGGCGCCGGGGGCGGAATTGACGAACGAACCGTAAAGGTTGGGAGCGCCCTTGCTCTTGCTGGCTGCCACTGTTCCTACCTTCTCCTTGTGTCGTATGTGGACGATTTGGACGTCTGCCGTATCCGTTTTCCCCATTACCCCGCGCGTTGTAGCCCACATCTCCGGGGTACGGTGTCGACATTTAACTTACTCCAGAGTAAGTTTAATGTAAACCGACGGAACCGCCATCAGTACAGTCGGCCGGCGACCGACTTCGTCCCCAACACGCGGCATTCCCGGCTCCGGACCCAAGAAACCCGACGAGACAGCGCCTATCCACCCCGGCCGGCTCCGCAAGCTCCGCCGGCCGACCGTCCCCAAAGGAGACTCGAGTGACTACCAAAGCCCGTTCGGCGAAGACCGCACCATCGAGCAGCCGGGCCGACAAGGCCAAGCAGGCCAAGCCCGTCGCCGTCCTCGGCGGTAACCGCATCCCGTTCGCTCGCTCCGACGGCCGGTACGCCCATGCCTCGAACCAGGACATGTTCACCTCCGCGCTGAACGGCCTGGTCAGCCGATTCGGCTTGCAGGGCGAGCGGCTCGGCATGGTCGTCGGCGGCGCGGTGCTCAAGCGGGTCGGCGAGCACGGCATGGTCCGGGAGAGCGTGCTGGGCAGCGAACTGTCGCCCTACACCCCCGCGCACGATCTGCAGCTGGCCTGCGGCACCGGCCTGCAGTCGATCGTCACCGTCGGCGACGCCATCGCGCTGGGCCGGATCGAGGCCGGTATCGGCGGCGGCACCGACACCACCTCCGACGCGCCGATCGGTGTGAGCGAATCCATGCGCGAATGGATGCTCGACGCCAACCGGGCGCGCAACAACAAGGATTACGTCAAGCTCGTCGGCCGGCTGCGCCCGAGCATGGTCGGCATCGAGATCCCGCGCAACGCCGAGCCCCGCACCGGCCTGTCGATGGGTGACCACGCGGCGATCACCGCCAAGGAGTTCGGCATCGCCCGCGAGGCGCAGGACGAACTGGCCTACCTCTCGCACAAGAACATGGCCGCCGCCTACGACCGCGGCTTCTTCGACGATCTGGTCACCCCGTTCCTGGGCCTGACCCGCGACGACAACCTGCGCCCGAACTCCTCGCTGGAGAAGCTGGCCACCCTGAAGCCGGTCTTCGGCAACAAGCTCGGCGACGCCACCATGACCGCCGGCAACTCCACCCCACTCACCGACGGCGCCTCCGCGGTGCTGCTGGGCAGCGAGGAGTGGGCCGCCGAGCGCAACCTGAAGCCGCTGGCCTACCTGGTCGACAGCGAAGTGGCCGCGGTCGACTACGTCTGGGGTCCGGACGGCCTGCTGATGGCGCCGACCTACGCGGTGCCGCGCCTGCTCGCCCGTAACGGCCTCACCCTGCAGGATTTCGACTACTACGAGATCCACGAGGCGTTCGCCTCGGTCGTGCTGGCCACCCTGCAGGCGTGGGAATCCGACCAGTACTGCAAGGAGCGGCTGGGCCTGGACGGCGCCCTCGGGGCGATCGACCGCACCAAGCTCAATGTCAACGGCTCCTCGCTGGCGGCCGGACACCCGTTCGCCGCGACCGGTGGACGCATCATCGCCCAGACCGCGAAGCAGTTGGCGGAGAAGGGTTCCGGACGCGCGCTGATCTCCATCTGCGCCGCGGGCGGCCAGGGTGTGGTCGCCATCCTGGAGCGCTGATCCGCGACGCCGCTCGGCGCGTATGACGAAACGACGCCGGCCCGTATCGAACGGGCCGGCGTCGTCGTATGTCCGAAGATCTTTCGGAACCTCCGGATCAGGGCAGAATCTGCGGCACGACGTCCGGCGCGAGGACGCCCACCAGCAAACCGACGAGGGCGCCCTGGAATGCGGGACCGAGAGCGCACAGCGGAATGAGCGGAATTCCCACAATGGTGGCGGCGCAGACGACGGCCCCGAATACGGCACCGACGGCGGCACCCGCGGCCGCGCCATTGGCGAGCGGATCATGATTGGCCGCATTCGGATTGGTGGCGATGTCCTCCGCGCCGGCAACCGCCACCGGCTGCGCGATCTCCACCGCGGCAGCCTCATCCGGCGCAGTGGCAGCTGCCTCATCCGACGCAGCGGCGGCCGACTGCGCCACCGGCGCCGCGGCGAAGCGGGCGATCGGGGCCGCTTGCGGAGCCGTGACCAGCTGGGCGACGGGCGCCGGCTGGGCGGCGGCAGCCGGGGTTTCGGCGGTGGCCGCCCCCGCCCCCGCGAAGGTCACCGCAACCGCCAGCGGCAATGCCGCGACGAGAGCCTTACGCCCGAAAATGCCGATTGTGCGACGCATGATTGTTTTTCCTGTCCTCCCGACCCCGCGCCAGACTGAACTTCTGTGGCGTGCAGGGCGTTTCACGTTGCGAATTGCAACGGATAAGTTCTATCCGAAAGCAGTCTGTGAAGCAAGCCCGGTTCACATGATTCGTGTCGACGAAAAGCGTTCGGCGACATCGAATTCGGCTACCGGCCGGTAATTCGAAAGCCAGTTGCCGATCGCGGCGAATTCCGGGCGGCGGCGAGCCGGTCGAATCCGTGTCGCGCCGACAGTTATCGCGCAGGCGGCGGGACCGCGATCGTCAGGGCGTCCAATCGGGCCGGATCGGCGACGACGTCGTAGGCGGCCACCCGGTCCTCGCGCACGGTGAGCAGAAGGACCGCCGCCAGTTCCCCGTGCGGTGCCACGACCAGGCCCAGCCGACCGTCGACCAGGGCGAGGCCCGCGACCCGGGAACGACTGCGCAGCAGCACCGTTTCCTCGGCCACCGCCGCCGCACCGCGCACGACGGACGCGATGCCGGGCGGCAGCATCGCCGGGTCCGCGGTGCGTACGACATCGGGTGCGAGGACCGCGAGCAGGGCGCCGAGGTCGCCGGCCCGCGCCGCCGACAGGAATGCGGTGACCACCTCGCGATGCCGGGCGAGTTCGGCCGTGGGCGTCGCGGTGTCGCCGCGCACGCGGTGGCGGGCGCGGCTGGCCAGCTTCTTCGTCGTCGCCGCGGTCCGGCCCACGATCGGGGCGATATCGTCGAACGGGACGGCGAACATGTCGTGCAGTACGAAGGCGACACGCTCGTCCGGGCTCAGCGTGCGCAACACCACCAGCAGTGCGCGGCCGACCGAATCCGCCAGTACCGCTTCGGCTTCCGGCTCGGTGAAGACGACAGGCCGAGGGCCCGCACCGGTGGAGTCGAGCGCGACGGATCCGGTCGCGGGCTCGACGAGCTCCTCTCGCCGCGCGGCTCGGGAACGCAACTGGTCCAAGCAGATTCGCGAGACGACGGTGGTGAGCCACGCCGCGAGATTGTCGATCGCGAGCCCGTCCACCGCAGCGTCGTCCACCGCCCCCTTGCCCGCCGCGTCCCCTTCCGCCGCACCTCGCTCACCGTGCTCCGTTGCGGCGGTACCCGTGGCCCGGTCGAGACGCAACCAGGCTTCCTGCACCGCGTCCTCGGCCTCGTTCAGTGAGCCCAGCATGCGGTAGGCGATAGCGCGCAGCAGTTCGCGGTGTTCTTCGAAGCGCCGCGCCAGCTCGTCCCGATCGCGCACCGGTCACCTTTCTCGGCCCCCGCACGTCGAACCGGATGTGGGACGGATTCGCCCTGTTCGCCCGCGCCGTGGGCTCGCACCCACCTCTTCACGATCGCAGATCAGGGCGCCGAACGAGCAGGAGGGTGTCATGCACACCGCATATGTGACCGTCACGATCGTCGCCGCCGTGGTGATCTTCGGGGCGACGGTCGTCGACATCGTCAACCCGGAGTGGGTGCGCGGCAATATGCGCAGCTACGGGGTACCGGACTGGGCGCTGATGCCGTTGGCGGCGATCAAGGCAGCGGGCGCACTGGGGCTGCTGGCCGGGCTGGTGTTCCCGGCGATCGGCCTGGCCGCGGCCGTCGGCCTGGTGCTGTATTTCGTCGGCGCGGTGATCACCATCGTGCGGGCGCGCTGGTACGCGCATCTGCCGTATCCGATGCCGTGCCTGGTCCTGGCCTCGGCGGCGGCCTGCCTGAGCGCGCTCGCCTGACGCGGACCCGGGATCCGCGGCGTGCCCGGCTCACGCGGCGATGCGCTCCACCGCTGCCACGACCTCCGACAGCAGCGGCAGCGATTCGTCGCGCTGAGGTGCGCGCGCCCACCACCGGCCCTCATGGGTGTGCCGCCCGAATCCGGTGGGCAGAATGACATTGCTGCGATGGGATCCGATATCGACGCCGTGGCGCTGCAATCGCAGAGTCCGATCCCCATCCGGATAACCGTCGAATACCGCGATGAACGTTCGACGCGGCGGATGTTCGCGTACCAGCACCGGCCCCGGAATCCCGCGCACGGTCAATTCACCGAGTACCAGCGCACCGAGCGGTTCCGGGGTATTCACCGCGGCGACCGAGTCGCCCAGCGGTAACACCACATATCCCGGCGATGTGACGCGCACATAGGGTAATCCGAACAGCTCACGATAGGTGTCCGCCCAATCCTGTGGCGTAGCAATCTCTTTCAATCGCACGATGCACCTCACTCACTGTCCATCTCCCGGCGCCGTACCCCGGCTCCGTTCGTCGGTTGTTCCAGTGAATACCGGAAATCA
>NZ_BAFW01000249.1 GCF_000308535.1 Nocardia cerradoensis NBRC 101014
CGGCCGCCCCGCCCCCGGCCGCCACGATGGCGGCGAGCTGCGAGCCGCCGGTGACCAGGGCGGATTCGGCGACCATCGGCGCCACGGCGGCGATATCTTCCGGCGTCACCGCCTCCAGCCCGGCCGCGCACAGCGACTCGGTCGGGTTGGTGCAGTAACCGACGGCGGCCTCGTGGTCGCGCAACAGGTTGAGGATGAATTCGAGAATGGCGTTGGGGGTCATCGCGGATCGTCTCCTGGATCGGCGGACCATCGTGTCGATCCGCAGCAGTCGAATTGCCTTTCACGCTAAGAACCTCCGGCGTTACGCGAAACGGGGCGAATCCCCTGATTTCCGTATCGGCGCCGATAGGGGATTCGGGAGCATTAGGGGACTTTCCCCGAACCTTCCGGATCAGCGGTAACGACGGCCCCCTGGCAACCGACAGTGGGATAGATCGTGACGACCCTCGATATTCGTGACGACCGCAAATACCAACGACAGGGGTTCTCGAATGACTCAGGGCCTGACGCTCGGCATCACGGTCGGGTCGTCGCGCACGGTTGCCGCGACCGGCTCCACTTCCGCGAGCGCCGACCCGGAAAATGTCTCTGTTCACATTCGTCGCCACCGTTTCGGATCGGCGCCCGAATTGTCGGAGAATCTATTGTCCCGCGTGGGCGATCCGGTCGATATTCTCCTGCCCGACGGCTCCTCGGTCGCCGCGGCCGATCTGGTCGCCGAAACGATCTCCCAGGTCGTCGCCGATTTCGATCCGGATTCCGCGGTCGCGACGGTGCCGGCGTGGTGGCCGCCACATATCGTGGAGGCCCAGCGCCGCGCACTCGACCGCGTGAGCGCCGACGCGGTGGTGCTGGTCGCCGAACCGCTCGCCGCGCTCCGTCGGCTCGAGGCGAGCACGCCCTTCCCGGCCGATACCCCGGTGGTGGTCTACGACTCCGGCGCCACCGGCACCACGGTCTCGGTGGTCGGTTCCGGTCCGCACTCGGGACTCCTGGGCGAACCGGTTCGCTCCACCGAGGTCTCCGGCGCCGAATTCGATCTGCTGACGATGCGCTACGTGCTGGCAAATGCATTGGGAGAAACGGATTTCGATCCGTTCGACCCGGTTGTCGAACGCGAATTGTCGATACTGCGAAACCGGTGCGCCGATGCGAAACACCGGCTTTCGACCGACACCGCCACGGTGGTCCCGGTCCGCCTGGCCGGTATCGCGCGCGATGTGCGCCTGGTCCGGGACGACGTGGAGGATCTGTTCCGCGGTCCGCTCGTCGATTCGCTGAGTCTCGTGCACGAGGCGGTGCGGCGCGCGGGGGTGGGCATCGACCAGGTGGGCCGGATTCTGCTCACCGGTGGCGGCGCATCGATCGGCCTGCTCACCGAACTGATCTCTGGCGAGTTCGCGATTCCGATAGCCCCGGTCGCCGATCCCGGTTCGCTCAGCGCGCGGGGAGCGACCTTGCTCGCCGCGGACCTGTACACCGAATCTCGGCGTCATGCCGCGGCCCTGGCCGTACCCGATTACGAACCCGATTTCGCTGAGCCGCAACCGGATTCCGACGGCGCCACGACCACGGCCCTGCCCTCGCTCGGCGACCGGGCCACCGTCGAACCGCCGCCGGCCGACACCGCGCCGTCCGGAACCAGCCGGTGGCGCCGTGTCGCCTTCATCGCCGGCGCCGCGATCGCCGTGGGCGCGGTCGCCACCGGCACCCTGGCGCTGGGCACCGCGGGAAGTCCCTCGAACTCGTCGCCCTCGCCCGCGGCGGCGACCTCCGCGGCTCAGGCGGCGTCGACCTCGGCCGGGGTCGCCCCGGCCGGCGCCACCGACCCCGCGCATCCGACGGCGGGCAACCCGGTGACGGCCGCGAACCACACCGGCACGAACCACACCGGCACGAGCGCCGACAACTCCCCGGGGACCCCGGCCGCGGGCACGGCGGCGAACTCGCCCGCGCCGAATTCCGCGGCGGCGAATGCGCCCGCACCCGAATCCGCCGCGGCACCCGCGCCGAACGCTCCGGCGCCGAATTCCCCGGCGCCCGATTCCCCCGCGCCCAACAGCCCCGCACCGCAGGCCCCGCCACAGGTGCCGGTGCAGACTCCGTCGGCGCCGTCGGCTCCCTCCCAGCCCACGGTGCCGAGCTCTCCCGGCGGCTCCCTGGGCAATGTCTTGAACAACGGGCTCGATCAGGCGGGTAACGCAGTCGATACGGCCGTGCAGCTCCCAGGCCAAGTGCTGCCCCACAAAGGCAACTGAGGATCGGTGACAGTGGTCGGCAACCTCGCGGTCGCATTCGGCGCCATTCCGGGCGCGCGGGAGATTCTCCGGGAACTGGATTCGGGCTCGCCGGATCCGCTCGTCTACCTGATTCGGGGACGGTGCGGCACCGGGAAGTCCACGCTGCTCGCCGCCGTTCGAAACAGATTGCGGCGCAGCGGCATCGGCTGCTTCGACGATGTGAGCGCGACGACCACGCCGCCGGATACCCGCGCCGCCGTGGTCGTCGACGACGCGCACACCCTGGACCAGTTGCAGCTGGAAAAGCTCTGTGCCGCCGTGGAATCGGATTCGCGCACGATCATCGTCGCGACCCGGCCGCAACCGCACGACACCGCCCTGCGCGCCCTGGCGGACGCGGTGTCGCGGCGCGGCCGGGTGGTCGAACTGCGCCCGCTGGGGACCGCCGATATCGCTCCGTTCGCCCGCGAATTGGGGATGACCGTGCCGCCCGCGGTCGCCGACCACGTCCACCGGAACACCGGCGGCATTCCCGGCGGTGTGGTGGCGGCGCTCACGGCGGCCTGCGCCACCCGGCTCGAGGGCGGAATCGAGGCGGTCGATCAGGCCGTGACCTCGTGGGCCCGAACGCTTCTCGACGACACCGAACCGCAACTGCTCGAAGTCCTGACCGTCGCCACCACCGGTGCCGGCCTCGATCCGAGCGAGCTGGCCGAGGTGCTCGGCACCGACGAGGCGACGGCGGTCGGACTCGTCGACCGGGCCCGCGCCGGGGCCCTGATCACCGACGCCGACCTGTTGCTGAGTCCCGCCATCGAACCGCTGCGCACCCTGGTCGGCGAACGCCGGTTCGTCTCGATTCAGCGCCGCCTGCTCACCGCCCGCCTCGAGGCCGGGCTCCTGCGCGACCACACGGCCCTGCAGCTCGCCGAATCCGGGGTCCGCGACGAGCGGCTCGCCGAATTCCTTCGCGCCGCAGCCGACAACGCGGGCGGCGAGGCGAGTCGCTACTACACCGCCGCCGTGGCCAGTGGGTACGACGCGCAGCGAATCGCCGTCCCCCGTGCCACCGCGGCCGTATTCGGCGGCGACGACGAATCCGCCTTGCGCTTGGCCGAACCCGTTCTCGCGCGCACCGACGCCGCACCCGCGGAACTGGCCGCCGCCGTACGGATCTGCGCGAGCGTCCAGGCTCGCCGGGGACTGATCGGCCGCGCGGTACAGCTGTATTCCTGGCTCGGCACGACCCGTACCGGCGCCGACTGGGCGACCGCCGCGGCGGTGTTCCACCTCGCGGGAGCGGTCGGGGACGCGCAGGCGGTGTCGGGTTCGGCGGCACAGTGGCCGCCCACGGAGACCAATGCCCGCACCGGCCGGTTCGCGACCGCGCTGGCGCAGAGCATCACCGGCGAATCCCGCAGTGCCGCGACGTCGGCCGCGGCCGCCCTGATCCAGCTGGCCCGCACCGCGGCGCCGGAGGACCGTATGCTGCCGTGCGCTCCGGTCGCGCTGGCGACGCTGCTGTGCCTGAGCATGGGCGAGCCCCGCCGCGCCGCCGACGCGCTGCGCGGCACCGATCCGCAGGATCCGCAGATCCAGGTTCTGACGGCCTGGACGGCGATGCTCGGCGGCGACGAACAGACCGCGGTGAAGACGGTCGCGGCCGTCGACACCACCGCCCTGCCGCCGCGCGATCGGCTGCTCGCGCACGGCGTCCTGGTCGGGCTGGCCCGCCGCGCGGGTGATCACGGTGTCCTGCTGCGCGCCTGGGAGGCCGCCTACCCGACCTTCGACGAGGTCGACGCCGACCTGCCCGCCCTGCTGCCGATCGGTGAACTGTGGCTGGCCGCCATCCGCCTCGGTGAACAGGAGCGGATAGCCCGATTGGTGGAGGCGGCGCGAGATGTGTTGCGCAGCGCGGGAAATCCCCCCGCCTGGGCGAATGTGTTCCACTGGTACGAGATTCAGGCCGCGATCGCCCACGAGCGCCCGGACGAACTGATGCCGCCCGCTCGACTGCTGAAAACGGCTGCGCAGGCGGGTGATCCGCATGCCGCGATCCTCGCCGACGCGGGGCGCACCTGGGTGCTGGTGCTGCGCGGTGAGGTCGCCGAGGATCGGGTGACGGCGGCGGTGCGACGACTGGCCGCGATCGGCATGGTCTGGGATGCCGCCCGGCTGGCCAGTGAGGCGGCGTTGAGCGCCGGCGATCCGGCCACCGCGACGGCCCTGCTGAAACTGGCCCGCACGGTGCGCACCGGCTCCCGGCCCTCGGCCGCGCCCGAGCGGGCCCCGGCCGCCCCGCGCGCCGCGACGACCCCCGAACCGGCGGCCGCCTCGGTCCTCAGTGAACGCGAGCGGGAAGTGGCCGAACTGGTCCTGCTGGGCCTGACCTACCGCGAAATCGGCGCTCGGCTGTACATCTCCGCGAAGACGGTGGAGCATCATGTCGCGCGGATCCGGCGTCGGATCGGAGCCGGGTCGCGCTCGGAGTTATTGTCGATGCTCCGCGCAATGGGACACGGTTCGTTACTCGTGTGATCGGCGCGCTCGAGACACCGAAGCGAGGTATTGAGGATGGCCACAGGGGTGGGCCTGCGGATCGCCGAGGACGAATGCGTCGCGGCGATCGTCACCAGCGGTGGCGAGACCGACGAGACGCCCGAACCCCTGTACATCGCGCGCGAGTCGGTGCTGCACATGTCCGACGACGGCGACACCGCACTCGGCGGTGAGGCGCCGCCCGGACATACCCACTCGATCACCGGATTCGTCGGCGCGGTCGGCGATCCCGCCGGTATCACCGTCGACGACGGGGAGGCCTACCGCGCCGAGGATCTGGTGGCGACCGCGATGTTCTGCCTGATCAACCTGGCCGCCGAACATCTCAACGGCCCGGCCGAGTTCTACGCCACCCACCCCGGTGACTGGCCGGCCGAACATGTGCGCGGTTTGCGCGAGGCCCTCGACTACCTCGGATTGCGCTCGGTCGTTCTGGTCAGCGAGGCCGACCTGCCCGCGGCCGGCGACAGCCGCGGGCCCGCACGCGATGCCGCCCGGGCGGCCCTGGCCGCCGTGCTCGCCACCCCGGCCGGAACCACTCCGCCCGATCCCGCGCGCGCCGAGAACGCGCTGGTGGTCACCGATGTGCTGCCCGCGGTCCAGGCCTCCGACGCCACCATGCAGGCCTATTCGGCGGCCGTGCCGGCTGTCGAACCCCCGCCCGCCCCCGTTACCCCGACCGTGGCCGTTCCGGCGGCGGAGGTGGCCCCACCCCCCGAACCGGTGAAGAAGCGTCGGATACCCCTGCTGATCGCCGCGGCGGCGGCCGTCGTGGGCCTGGTCGTCGGCGGGATCGCCGTAGCGCTGATGTATCGCGACAGCAGCCCGACGCAGGTGCCCGCATCCGACGTCTCCGGGCAGGCCGACGCCCGCACGCAACCGGTGACGACCACGGTCCAGCCCCCGCCACCGCCCACCACGGTCGAGCAGCAGCCGCAGGAATATCCCGAAACCACCACGGAGACCACGCCTACGCCTCCGCCCCCGCCGCCGGCCGTCACCCCGACCACTGCGCCGCCCAGCTTGCCCACGACCACGTCCAGGCGGCCGACGACCACACCGCGGACCACCACGACCGCCCCCGGCGGCCTGCCGGAGTTGCCGCTGCCGGGCTTCCAGGTGCAGTAGTCCGCCAACTCCGTGATGATTTCGTAGCGAAACTCACGCCGTTGTGCCCTAAAGTGATGCGCTGACCGGTCGTACCGGGCTTTGCACCGGGCGGACGGTCTGCTTGATGGTCGAGGGCTGTTGCCACCCAATGGTTTACCGCCCACGGGTGGCCGGCACGTATGTGCCTGACGAAGGGACTCCATGCGCAAGTTGGCGGCGCGTCGCGCCACGATCGGACGCGCCTCGGTGGCACGCGCGTCCATGAAAACCGCTGCTGTCGCCCTCGCTTCGACCCTTCTGCTCGGCCCGTGGATCGCCACATCGCCCGCGCTCGCCGACCCGGCGCCCGCCCAGTCGGCGGCCGACCAGCTGCCGCCGGAACTGGTGCAGGCCATCGGCCGCGATCTGAAGATGTCGCCCGCGGAGTATCTGGACCGCGCCGCCCGCGCTCAGCAGTTGCGCGACTACGCCCGTGACTTCCGGTCCTCACACCCGCAGGCCTTCGCCGGTGCCTGGCTCGGCGCCGACGGTAAGCCGGTGATGGCGGTGACCTCGCTCGACGCCGCGCGCATCGCGAACTCCGCCGGATATCAGACTCGCCTGGCGCCGATTTCGGCCGACAATCTGGAGAGCTCACTCGACCAGCTCGTCCAGTGGATCGGCGGGCTGCCGCGGGAGCTGTCGGCCGGAATCAACTCGGTCGCCATCGATTTCCTGAACAGCCAGCTGGTGCTGAGCGTCGCGAACACCCCGGCCGGTCACCTGCTGAACCTTCCGACGCTGATCGCCAACGTCAAGGTCGTGCTCTCGCCCGACGGTGGCGGCCCGGTCGAGCGCCGCCCGATGGCCGGTGACACCTACATCAGCGCACCCACCTCCCTCGACGATTCGGCGCTGAAGTCGGTGGACGTCTGCTCCTTCGGCTTCAACAGCATCGACGCCGCCGGGAACGCGCTGAACATCAGTGCCGGACACTGTGATCCGAATGTGGGCAAGGGCGACTCCGAGGCCGGGGTCTACCTGCCGAACCTGCGCAACCTGAAGGCCAGCCCGCAATTCGGCACCTTCGTGAAGGCGCAGCTGGGTGGCAGCACCGGACTGGACTATTCGGTGATCAAGCTCAACGAACGCGCGATCACCGCCGGGATGGACCAGCCCTCGGTGCGCGGCGCCAACGGCACCACCCTCACCCTGACCGGAGTCGCCGAGCCGATCACCGGCGCCCCGATCTGCAAGTCGGGCCAATCGTCCACCTTCACCTGCGGATTCGTGGTCGCCGACCGGGTCGAGACGGCATTGTTCACCGCCGCGGGCGAATCCAAGACGGTGCGCGGCTTCGCCAGCTCGGCGTGCACCCTCGGTGGCGACAGCGGCGGCGCGATCGTCTCGGGCACCCTCGCACTGGGCATCACCAGCGGTTCCAACGCCGCCGACGCACCCGACTGCAAGGCCGCCAACATGGATCTGGCGCAGTACGGCGGCACCGCCACGCTGGGCATCCCGATCCGGCAGATCCTCAGCGATATCGACGCCAATTCCGGTGGCGGCCTGGGTGCCGGCATCACGGTGCGTACTCGCCCGATCGTGGGCTGACGATCCTTTCCTTGCGCCGAGGGGCACGTTCGCAGGCCGGACGTGCCCCTCGGCGCGATCCGGGCCGGGTGAACAGCGGGTATCGATTTCCGGTATGCCGGGTGTGAGTTCGGCCAAAGACCGCGACAAGTAGGCATAGCCGCGCAAACCCCATATAGTCGCCTCATGCTCCTGCCACGCATCCGACTTTCGTCCGCCGCGGGACGTGCCCCGCGCCCCCGCCTCCGCAGCGCGGCCGTCGCCGCCTCGGCGGCGGTTCTGGTTCTCGGGCCGCTCGCGGCGACCTCTTCCGCGGACCCCGCGCCCGCCCCGGCGCCCGCCCTGCCCGCCGAGCTGGCGGCGGCGGTACAGCGCGACCTGAAGATCTCGCCGGAGGAGTATCTGCACCGCGCCGATGTGGCGCAGCACGTGGCGGCATTCGCGGCGACCGCGCAGCGTCAGTTCCCGCAGGCGTTCGCGGGCGCGTGGCTCGACGACGCCGGTAAGCCCGTGGTGGCGCTGGCTCCGGGCCAGGGCCTCGACGACGCGAAGAAGGCCGCTCAGGACGCCGGATTCGGTGTGAAGGACGTGGCCAAGAGCCAGACCGTGCTGCGCAGCGAGAAGAACGCCTTCCAGCAGTGGCTGTCGGGCCAGCCCGAGGGTGTCGCCCAGGCCGTGCGCGGTGTCGTGATCGACACCGTCAACAACAGCATCGCGGTGCGCGTGGACAAGGCCGGCGTGCCGATGCCGGGCTTCGTCGACCCGGCGCACGTGATCGTGATGGCCGCTCCCCCGGTCGGCCCGCCGGAGTCGGACCCGCAGGTGAAGCCGATCGCCGGTGAGCAGCCCAACGCGCCCCGCGCGGGCGGCGACTCCTACGCGTCGGTGGCCGGCAAGATGCAGCTGGTCTGCTCCACCGGGTTCAACGGCGAGGACCGCAACGGCAACCCGGTGAACATCACTGCCGGACACTGCGATCCGAACATCCCGGCCGCCGGTACCGCGAACGCGCCGGGCATGTTCGAACTGCTGCCGGGCAACCACATCGGCGCCCAGCTGGGCTCGTTCCAGAAGTCGATCCTGGGCAACCAGGACTACTCGATCGTCTCGATCGACGCCGGCAGC
The DNA here is from genome assembly GCF_000308535.1 of Nocardia cerradoensis NBRC 101014. Classification (GTDB taxonomy): domain Bacteria; phylum Actinomycetota; class Actinomycetes; order Mycobacteriales; family Mycobacteriaceae; genus Nocardia; species Nocardia cerradoensis. Next base: position 8,613 of record NZ_BAFW01000249.1, read on the forward strand.
CGGGATCGCTTCGCCAACAACCTCGTTCGGGTTCCGGGCGCCGCGCCGATCGCGATCACCGGTGTGGCCGACCCCGTCGTCGGCGCCCCGGTCTGCAAGTCGGGCTCGCGCACCGGCTTCAGCTGTGGCGTGGTGAACGCGGTGGATCAAACCGTCCAGGTCGGTGACCGCGATCTGACCCAGTCGTTCTCGGCGAACATCTGTGCGCTGCCGGGTGATTCGGGCGGCCCGATCGTCACCGGCACCCTGGCCCTGGGCATCTCCAGCGCCTCCTCGGTGGCCGACTACCCGATCTGCGAGATCCCGAACCTGATCGGCGCCCTGACCGGTGATGCGCCGCAGCTGTTCGCGCAGCCGGTGAACCAGGTGCTCTCCGACAACCCGGGTCTGCGGGTTCGCACCAACTGAGCACTTCGAGCATCGTCGAGGGCCCGGCAGAAATGCCGGGCCTTCGTCGTTTCTGCGGGAGCCGTCTCTGCGGGAGTCTTCGACGGATCCGTCCACTGGCCGCCGTCCCGATATCGTGTTCACCCGGCTGGTGCATGCTGGAGTCATGTGTCTGGTGTTGATCGGGTGGCGCGCGCATCCGGAGTATCGGCTGATCGTGGCGGCCAATCGGGACGAGCTCTACACGCGCCCAACCGAATCGATGCGGTGGTGGCCGGAGCGGCCGAATCTGCTGGCCGGTCGTGATCTCGGAGCACCCGACGGTGTGCCGGGCACCTGGCTGGGAATCGTGCCCGAGGCCGGTCGTGTCGCGACCGTCACCAATGTGCGTGGCCCGGCCGAGAAGCGCACCGATGTCCGCTCCCGCGGTGCTCTGCTGATGGATTATCTGACCGGCTCCGCGGCACCGGAGAAGTTCGTTCGCACCGCTGCGGCCGATCTGGACGACTACAACGGTTACAACTTGGTGGTCTCCGATCTGCAGACGCTGTGGTGGCACAGCAATCGCAGCGAGGCCACTCCGCTGGCCCTCCCACCCGGGGTGCACGGGCTGTCCAATGCCGCCCTGCTCGGCTCGGCCACACCCGGCTCCGAACGGCCGACGGGCATCGTGGGAGAGAGCAACGTGCGCACCGACACCGGTGCCACCGCGTGGCCGAAGGTGCGCGACGGCGTGCGCGCGCTGGGTGCGGTGGTCGGTTCGCCGACGGTGGAGGACTACTTCGACGTCTTGGCCGACCGCGCCATCGCCCCCGATGCCGAACTGCCGCACACCGGATTGTCGCCGGAGCAGGAACGGTCGGTATCGGCCCGGTTCGTCGCCAACGACTGGCACGGAACTCGCTGCAGCACAGTGCTTCTGGTGCGCGAGGACGGACACTTCGAAATCGCCGAACGGTCGTTCGCGGAATTCGGGGAACCGCTCGGCGAGGTGGGTTACACGGGTCGGTTGCGGATGCGCGCGGACTGACCGCCGCAACGGCAACCCAACGACGACGGCCCGCCTTCCGCGAGGAAGACGGGCCGTACACGTCCCGGAGCCGGCTGATCACCGGCTCCGTGCCGCGAATTACTTGGCCTGCTGCGGCTGACCGCTGGCGGCCGCCATGGCCGCATCCGACCACTGGGTGCTGCCGTCGGCAGCCTGCATGGTGTTGACCAGCTCGACGCCCGCGGCGACGAGAGCAGGGCCGCCCACCGCGACGGTGCCGACGATGCCGCCGACGCCCGCGCCGGTGACCAGACCCGGGATGCAGCCCGCGACGATCGTGACGACACAGCCGATCACGGCGCCGATGGCGGTGCCGACGAAGCCACCGATCGCGGTCGCCAGACCGAACTTGGTGGCGAAGTCGCTCATCGCGCGCTGGTTCTCGATCGGCGAGGCGACGTCCTTGGCGACCAGAACCGGCTTGTCGGCCTGAATCGGCGTCTGCTGGTCGGCCTTGGTGTCGGCGACCGCGGCCACGGGGGCGGCGGCAACCGGCTTGGTCAGGTCGACATTGCCCGGCTTGTCCGGCGTCAGCTCGAGCACCGTGCCGTTGTCCTTGAGCACCGGCTTGATCGGAATCTGAACGCCCGCGATCCGGTAGTCGATCGGCATCTCCAGGGCGACATTGCCGGCCTGATCCTTGATGTCGACGACCTGCTGTTTCTGATCAGGAGTCGCGCCGTGCTTCTCCACAAGCTCGAACGTGCCGTTCTTGAGCTTGGTGACGACCGTCTTGTCGACCAGTTTGGTGGAGTAGTCGATCCCCGGCTTGGCGTCGGCGGCCGGAGCCGGGGCTGGTGCAGGGTCGGCGTTGGCAGTTCCCAACGCCACGGTCATTGCGCCGATGACCATAGCGGCGACCGCAGTACCTCTGCGGAGCTTCATTCGGTTTCCAATCCGTCATCAGGGTTTGCCGCACGCAACTTCTCCGCGAGAGCCCACGCATCCATCAGGCCATCAATCCCGATTTCAAACCTGACGGACCTCCCCGAGCAGTGTGAAGGTGCACACAGCAAGCAGGACGCAGTGAGCTTAGTCGAATACACCGACCGAAAGCGAGAATTGTTATGTGCCCTAACAATTAAGGACCGATTCGCCAACTGTTCGTCTTTACGACGAGTAAGCCTGACCTGGCTCGAACACCGGATTTGCCGGGATTTACCGTGTCAGGCGACCGCGACCACGCCAAAACCGCAGGCCACCACGTGAGAACGGTCACACCCTGAGTACGGTTGGACCCCACAACCTGGGATAGACCACTCGTGCATCATACGATGGACAGATAAGTTACCGGCGGGTAACTTACTGCCCGTTACGATACGAGCAACCAACGGCGACCCCAGCCCGGTCGCCGGAATGCTCGTGGAACCGAAGGAAGGTCGCGACATGAATGCCCTGACAGTGACGCTGGGCACGATTGGAGCGGTGCTCAGCCTGGTGTGCTGGGCGTCGTTCATCGGCGGCGCGTGGAAGATCTTCAGCGCGATCAGGGTCGGGCAGCCGGCGCCGGATCGCTGGCGACCGTTCTTCCCACGCCTCAAGACGATGTTGGTCGAGTTCATCGCGCATACCCGCATGAACAAATTCCGCACCGTCGGCTGGGCGCACTGGCTGGTGATGATCGGCTTCATCACCGGCGCCATCCTGTGGTTCGAGGCGTACGGGCAGACGTTCGACCCCGAATTCCATTGGCCGATCATCGGCAACTGGGGTGTGTACCACTTCTGGGACGAGCTGATGGGCATCGGCACCGTGGTCGGCATCCTGACGCTGATCACCATTCGCCAGCTCAATCACCCGCGGGTGCCGCAGCGCCTGTCGCGCTTCAGCGGTTCGAAGTTCGGGCCCGCCTATGTGATCGAAGCGATCGTGCTGATGGAAGGCCTCGGCATGATCTTCGTCAAGGCCGGCAAGATCGCACTGAACGGCGAGGGCAATCCGGCGACGGACTTCTTCACCATGCGGGTCGCCGAATTGCTTCCCGCGAACGCGACCATGGTGTCGATCTTCGCGTTCATCAAGCTGATGTCGGGCATGGCGTTCCTCTATTACGTCGGTCGCAACATCACCTGGGGCGTGGCGTGGCACCGGTTCTCCGCCTTCTTCAACATCTACTTCAAGCGTGAGGACGACGGCGGCGTCGCCCTGGGTGCGGCCAAGCCGATGATGTCCAAGGGCCGCGCCCTGGATATGGAGAACGTCGACCCCGATACCGACACCCTGGGCGCCGGACGGATCGAGGACTTCTCCTGGAAGGGCTGGCTGGACTTCACCACCTGCACCGAATGCGGTCGCTGCCAGAGCCAGTGCCCGGCGTGGAACACCGGTAAGCCGCTTTCGCCGAAGCTGCTGATCATGTCCCTGCGCGACCACGGCGCGGCCAAGGCTCCGTACCTGCTCGCCGGTGGCCGCAAGGATATGGGCGGCGACGAGGTCGGCCTGGTCGACGCCGAGGGCAAGCCGAACGAGGCCGCGCTGGCGAAGATCTCCGAGGCGGCCAAGGCCGAGGCCGAGCGTCCGCTGGTCGGCGGCGAGGATGTCAACGGCATCATCGACCCCGAGGTGCTGTGGTCCTGCACCACCTGTGGCGCCTGTGTCGAGCAGTGCCCGGTGGACATCGAGCACGTCGACCACATCATCGATATGCGTCGCTACCAGGTTCTGATCGAATCGGAATTCCCCTCCGAGCTGGCCGGTCTGTTCAAGAACCTCGAGAACAAGGGCAACCCCTGGGGTCAGAACGCCAAGGATCGCCTGAACTGGATGTCGGAGCTGGACTTCGATATTCCGGTATTCGGTCAGGACGCCGAAAGTTTCGACGGGTACGAATATCTGTTCTGGGTCGGCTGTGCCGGTGCCTACGAGGACCGCGCCAAGAAGACCACCAAGGCCGTCGCCGAACTGCTCGCCACCGCCGGCGTGAAATTCATGGTGCTGGGTGCGGAGGAAACCTGCACCGGTGACTCGGCTCGCCGTGCGGGTAACGAATTCCTGTTCCAGCAGTTGGCGATGCAGAACATCGAAACGCTGAATTCCGTCTTCGAGGGTGTGGAGCCGTCGAAGAAGAAGATCGTCGTCACCTGTGCGCACTGCTTCAACGCGCTCAACAACGAGTACCCGCAGGTGGGCGGCACCTACGAGGTCGTGCACCACACCCAGTTGCTCAACCGGCTGGTGCGGCAGCGCAAGCTCGTCCAGGTGAAGCCGGTGTCGGAGAAGGTCACCTACCACGACCCCTGCTACCTGGGCCGGCACAACAAGATCTACAACGCGCCGCGTGAGCTGATGGCCGCCTCGGGCGCGAACGTCACCGAGATGCCGCGCCACGGCGAGCGGTCGATGTGCTGTGGCGCCGGTGGTGCCCGCATGTGGATGGAGGAACAGCTCGGTAAGCGAGTCAACCTCGACCGGACCGACGAGGCACTGGCCACCCTGGACGGCGGCAACTCGCCGTCGCTGATCGCCACCGGCTGCCCCTTCTGCCGCGTGATGCTCACCGACGGCGTGACCGCGCGCAAGGATTCCGGCGAGGTCGGCCAGGGCGTCGAGGTCGTGGACGTCGCGCAGCTGATGCTGCAGTCGATCGACCGGGTCGAGCCGGCGGCACTGTCGGAGAACCTGAAGGTGATCCAGCAGCCCAAGGCTCCCGAACCGGTCGCCGAGACCGCGGCACCGGCCGCCGAAGCGACAGCGGCACCGACGGCCGAGCCCGAGGCCGAGGCCCCCGCCGAGCAGGCCGCGCCGGCCGCCGGTAAGGGCCTGGCGATGAAGGGCGGCGGCAAGGCACCCGGCGGTGGCGGTCTGGCCATGAAGGGTGGCGGTAAGGCACCCGGCGGCGGCAAGGGTCTGGCCATGAAGGGCGCCGCGAAAGCACCGGGCGCCAAGGCGACTCCGGAGCCGGAGGCCGCCGAGGCGAGCACGGAAGCACCCGCGGAGGCTCCGGCCGCCAAGCCGGGCGGTCTGGCCATGAAGGGCGCCGCCAAGGCACCCGGCGGCAAGGGTCTCGCCATGAAGGGCGCGGCCAAGGCACCGGGCGCGAAGGCGACCCCGAAGCCCGCCGAAGCCCCCGCGGCCGAGGCGTCCGCTACCGAAGCTCCGGCGGCCGAGAGCACCGAGAGGCCGGCGGCGCCGACCGCCAAGCCCGGCGGTCTGGCCATGAAGGGCGCCGCCAAGGCACCCGGCGGCAAGGGTCTCGCCATGAAGGGCAAGGCCAAGGCTCCTGGCGCCAAGCACGCGAACGAAGCCCCGGCCGAAGCCGAGGCCGGCGCTGCCGAGGAGCCTGCCGCCGAGGCCACGCCTGCGCAGGCTCCTGCGGAAACCGCGTCGGCTGCCACCGGCCCCACCGAGACCAAACCGACGGTGGCGCCGAAGGGCCTGGCGATGAAGTCAGGCTTCAAGCGCCCCGGCCCCAAGGCCCCGGGCGCGGCGAAACCCGCGGCCGAATCCGCCCCGGCGGCAACGGAATCGGGTAACGGTGCGGCCCCGGCCGACGCGGCCGGCAGCGAAGCAGCCGAGCCCGAGGTTCCGGCAACCGAGTCGGCTTCCGCATCGGAGGCACCGAAGTCGGCCCCGGCGGCCGCCACCGAATCCGCCGACGGCGGCAACGGTGAGGTCCAGCCCCCGACCGCCAAGCCGGGTGGCCTGGGCTTCAAGTCCGGAGCGAAGGCCCCGGGCAGCCGCAAGAAGTAAGTTCGCCACACCACGTAGGGGCGCTGCCGACATCGGCGGCGCCCCTACGTCGTATTCCCTACTCCCTGCCGAGGACGGCAATCGGTTCGAGACGTCGTCGGTTTGCGGCGGGTTCGCCTGTCACGCCGAAGGCCGGCCGCTGCTCGAGCGGCCGGCCTTCGATGGCGTAACGCCCTAGTTGCCCGCGGAGTCCTTGGCCCACTTGCTGGTTCCGGGGGCGGCCTGCAGGGTGTTGATCAGGTCCAGACCCGCGATGCCGAGTGCCGGGCCACCGACGGCGATGGTGCCGAGGATGCCGCCGACACCGGCGCCGGCGATCGCGGCCGGAATGCAGCCCACACCGAGCAGCGGCAGGCCCAGGATGCAGCCGGTGATTCCGCCGACCACGACGCCGATCGCGGTGCCGACGAATCCGCCCACGGCCGTGGCGATTCCGAACTGCGTGGAGAAATCGTTCATCGCGCGCTGGTTCTCGAGCGGCGAGGCGATCGGCTGCACGGCGACCGGATGGTCGGTGGTCATCGTCTTCTGCGGCGTCAGTTCGAGGACGGTGCCGTCGTTCTTCACCACCGGCTTCACCGGAACGGCGACGTCGTCGACCCGCACATCGGTGGGCAGCGAGACCACGGTGGCACCGTGGGAATCGGTGACGGAGTAGGACTTTTCGTCCTGCGCGAGCCGGAAGGTCCCCCCTTGCAAGGTCGTGACGACCGTCTTGTCCACGAGTTTGACCGAGTACCTGATCCCGGTCTGCTCCGGCGTGGGAGCCGGGTCGGCGTGGGCGGTGGTCAGCCCGGCGGTCAGTGCGCCGATCGTGAGCGCGGAGGCCGCGGTGAGGCTGCGGAGATTCATCGATATTTCCATTCCGTCATCGAATCTCGGCGCTCGCCCCCTCGACGAGCGCCGTCACACCTGCGGGTTTGCGGTGAATTCGCTTGGAGCTCAGCGCTTTCGGCCACGCAGGCGGGTCGATGCTACGCGCACCCCCACCGGGGAAGGAGCCCCCAGTCCTGGGGGCTCTCACAATGCGCGGTGTGGCGAATCGGGTTGCGGCACAGCCGGAACACGGTCCGCCGGGTCGGACCTACTTGTCGTCGGCCCATTTCGTCGTGCCCGGCGCGGCCGAGAGCGTGCCGATCACGTCGAAGCCGGTGATCGCCAGCGCGGGTCCGCCGATCGCGATGGTGCCGAGGATACCGCCGATGCCGGCCCCCGCGACCGCGGCCGGAATGCAGCCGACGCCCAGCAGCGGCAAGCCCAGAATGCAGCCGGTGACACCGCCGACGATGGCGCCGACCGCGGTGCCGAGGAAGGTGCCGACGGCGGTCGCGACACCGAAGTTGGTTTCGAATTCGTTCATCGCGCGATGGTTTTCCATCGGCGAGGCGATCGGCTGGACGGTGACCGGCTTGTCGACGGTGACAGTGCGCTGCGGCGTCAACTCGAGGACGGTTCCGTCGTTCTTCACCACCGGTTTCACCGGCACCTCGGTCCCGGCGACGCGCACTTCGGTCGGGAGTGAGACGACGGTGGCGCCGTGGGGATCGGTGATCGCGAAGGACTTGTCGTCCGCGGCGATCCGGAAGGTGCCGCCCTGCAGGGTGGTCACCACGGTCTTGTCGACGAGTTTCATGGAGTACTTGATCGCGGCCGGTTGGGGCGCGGCGGCCGGTTCGGCGTGCGCGGCAACGGTTCCGGCGGTGACGGCGCCGACGACCAGTGCGGATATCGCGGTAAGGCGCTGGAGCTTCATCCGGCAATCTTAAACGTCTTCATGTCACAAAAGGGTCGAATCTGAAGAAGGTGCGTTCCGGATCTGATTTCGCACCCGTGTTCCGAATCCGGGTCCGCCCCGACAGGTAACGAGGCGGACCCGGATCGGCAGCGGCGAGGACCGGTCTGCGGGTTCAGTCCTCGCCGCCTCTTCCCACCGCCAGCGCCGTCGTGACGACTATCGAAAGGGGTGGAAGTTCCAGGCCGGACCCCGGCGCCACGATCCAGTGGCAGCCCTCGCGGGTCCATCGGCCCAGGCTGGTGGGCATCATGATCTCGCCGCCGACGGCCGGGATGCCGATATCGAGACGCTGCAGAATGTCCGCGACCTGCCCGCCGGGCCGGCTGTCGGGGAACACGAGGAAGCTCCACCGCACGCGCCGGGCCAGTACCGGCCCGCATCCGCCGTGCTCGGTGAGGGATCGGCACACCGCTTCGGCGCGGTCGGCCGGCAGATGTACGACACCGACGGTGCCGGTCACCGGCAGCGTGACGAATCCACCACGCTGGATACATGTCAGACCGGCGTGATGCCGATAGAACATCACCCAGTCGTCGGCGGTTCTGAGCTTCTCGACGTTCACAGTTTCCCGACCTTCACGGCGACTCCCTCGATATCTTCAAGGCTCCCGCCACTGCGAGGTCTCCGAAACGCCCCCACGCGCGCTCTGCACTGCCCTTTCACTGCCCAAACCGCCGGGACCAGCCAATTCCCGTGTACCAGCTCGATTTCGGATGTGGCCGTGCTCACCGTCCGCTCGTACTCTGGAGACGAGTTCGCGCGGAAGGGGACATCGTGGTCCGGCAGTGGTCAGGTAAGGAAGCCCGTGCCCTCCGCGATGCCAAACGCATGAGCATCAGGGAGTTCGCGGCCCATCTGGGAGTTCACGAACGCCTGGTGTCGAAATGGGAGGCGGGCGGTGCCCGGGTGCATCCGCGCCCGGTCAACCAGGCCGCGCTGGACACATCACTCGCCAGGTCCGACGAAGTCGTGCGGGCACGGTTCGCGGCCATGATCGATCAGCCCGTCATCGATCGGCCGGGACCGGAATTCGAGGTGCGTCAAGGTCATTCGGCGCACAGCAAGTATTCGAGCGACGCGGAACTTTTGGCACTCGTAGACGCCGGTGCGATGAGAGGTGATGCGTTAGCCGAGATTTCGGAGAGGGATCTGATCATGGCGGCTGCCCACGAAGCCAGCGAGCACGCCGGTCGCGCCGAGGCGAGTAATGTCGGCGCCTCCGCGCTGGAACAACTCGACGCCGATGCCACCCGCATCGCCAGGGAGTACGTCCACGTGCCGCCGGTTCCGATGATGGTGGAGATGCTGCGGGTGCGCCGGCGGGTGTACCGGTTGCTCGAGGGCCACCAGAAGCCCGCGGACACAAGCCATTTGTATCTGCTGGCCGGCACGCTGTCGGGTCTGCTGGCCAACGCCAGTACCGATCTCGGACATCTCGACGCCGCCGGGGAACAGGCCCGCGCCGCCTGGGCGTACGCGGAACTATGCGGCCACAACGGATTACGCGCGTGGACCCGTGGCATGCAGGCACTGATCGAATACTGGTCCGAACGGCCGCGCCGGGCGGTGGCACTGGCGCAGAACGGTCAGCAGTACGCGGATTCGGTGACCGCGAAGGTCCGGCTGCACAACATCGAGGCGCGGATCTGGTCCAAACTGGGTAGCGCCGCCGACGCCGAACGCTGCATCCGCGCCGCCGAGGCCGCGCGCACGGGTACCGGCACCGACGAACTGCACGACGAAACCGGCGGCGTCTTCGGTTTCCCGGAGGCCAAGAGCCATTACTACGCGGGCGCCACGTACATCCACCTCGGCCAGGCCGAGCCGGCGCTGGCCGAAACCCTGCGCACCATCGAGTTGTACAGCGGTGGTCCGCGCGAACAGCGGTCCTACGGCGCCGAGGCCCTGGCGCGGGTCGACAACGCGGCGGCCCAATTGATCAACGGCAGTCTCGACGGCGCCGGCGACGCCCTGAGTCCGGTACTCGAACTCTCCGAGGACCGCCGCATCGCGCAACTCGAGGAACGGCTCACCGGATTGCGCCGCCGCATCGCGACCCCGCGCTTCCGCGACGCGGTCGAGGCGCGCCGCCTGGACGAACGGATCGAGGAGTTCTGCGGCACCACGGTCGCCACGGGGATGCTGCCGGCCAATCCGTCCACCTGAACGGCGGTCCCGCCGCGCCCGATGTGACCGGCACAACGCCGATGTGGCGTGGTGGCGATGCCTCGGATATGGAGTTGCGGGGCGGTGGCACCATTGAACAGGTGAGCCCTACCAGTCATTCACCGCATCAGCCGCCCCGGGTTCTGGAGCAGTCCCTGAAGCTCCAGAACGTTCTCTACGAAATCCGTGGGCCGGTGCACGCACATGCGGCACGACTGGAGGCCGAGGGCCACCGCATCCTGAAACTGAACATCGGCAATCCGGCACCGTTCGGTTTCGACGCGCCGGATGTGATCATGCGCGACATGATCGCCGCGCTGCCGTACGCGCAGGGCTACTCCGAATCGAAGGGCATCCTCCCCGCGCGCCGCGCGATCGTGACCCGGTACGAGCTGGTCCCCGGCTTCCCCGAGTTCGATGTGGACGACGTCTATCTGGGCAACGGCGTCTCCGAGCTGATCACGATGACGATGCAGGCCCTGCTGAACAGCGGCGACGAGGTGCTCATCCCCGCCCCGGACTATCCGCTGTGGACCGCCATGACCAGCCTGGCCGGCGGCACCGCCGTGCATTACCTGTGCGACGAATCCAACGGCTGGCAGCCGGATGTGGCCGATATCGAATCCAAGATCACCGACAAGACCAAGGCCCTGCTGGTGATCAACCCGAACAATCCGACCGGCGCGGTGTACTCGTCGGAGGTGTTGCAGCAGCTGGTCGACCTCGCTCGCAAGCATCAGCTGCTGCTGCTCGCCGACGAGATCTACGACAAAATCCTCTACGACGACACCAAGCACATCTCGCTCGCGAGCCTGGCTCCCGACCTGCTGTGCCTCACCTTCAACGGCCTCTCGAAGGCGTATCGCGTGGCCGGATACCGGTCCGGCTGGCTGGTCATCACCGGCCCGAAAGAGCACGCGGCCGGATTCCTCGAGGGCATCGACCTGCTGGCCTCCACCCGGCTGTGCCCGAACGTGCCCGCTCAGCACGCGATCCAGGTGGCGCTGGGCGGCTACCAGAGCATCGAGGATCTGATCCTGCCCGGCGGGCGGCTGCTCGAGCAGCGCGATGTGGCCTGGGAGAAGCTCAATATGATCCCCGGCGTCTCGTGCGTGAAGCCGAAGGGCGCGCTGTACGCGTTCCCGCGGCTGGATCCCGAGGTCCACGAGATCCACGACGACGGCAAACTGGTGCTCGACCTGCTGCTTCAGGAGAAGATCCTGATGGTGCAGGGCACCGGCTTCAACTGGCCGCAGCACGACCATCTGCGGATCGTGACGCTGCCGTGGGCCCGGGACCTCGCCGTGGCGATCGAGCGCTTCGGCAACTTCCTCTCCAGCTATCGCCAGTAAGTCGGGGTCTGGACGAGCCAAAACAAACCGGGAGTTTGGAAAAGTAGGTTTTTGAAGACTTCACTGGCGCAAACTTCGAACTTTTGTGTACAGTAGTCCTCGGCACTCACAGTGCCCGGCCGAGCCGCCTACCCCCCTGGGCCGCTCGGCCCTGGATTCGACCGCCTACCCCCCCTGGGCCGTCGGATCCCTTTCGGGCGGCGGAGACATCCCCCTGCTCTCCGCCGCCCGCTCCCCTGTCCCGCCTCTCCGCGTATTCAGGCCTGGTTCAGGTGCGGGGATTCTTTGCGTTGGCGGGCGGCGGATGGTCGATTTGGTTCTGTCAGCCCGTGCCCGGTGAGTTACCCATGTTCTTGCGTGATCAGGTGTGCGGTTTGAATACGGCCAAAGTACGCGGAGACGTGGTACAAGCTGCTGTTGAAAATAACTTCCTTTAAGCTCGCTGCGGTGAGCGAGCATCATCATCACCATCATGACCATTCCGGGCCTCTTGCTATCGGGGCTACGGCGGCTCGGGTGGTGGTGGGGGTGCTCACCGCTATCGGGGTGATCGTCGTGATCGCCATGATCTGGTTGTGGCCCAGTCGGCAGCATGTGGATATTCCGTTGCCGATGCAGAACGGCGGCGGTGGGGCGGTGCAGACCGAGGCCGGCACCGTGGCGATGCAGGATATGGGGCCGTGCGGTAGTCCGTCGAACGGGCGGGCCTTTCCCGATACTCCACAGCCGCCGCCGACGAATTCCTATACCTGCCAGCGCAGCCTGGTCTCGATCGATTCGGGGCCGAACAAAGGCAGCCGGACGCTGCTCGAAATCGCGCCCGGACCGGGACAACCGGATTTGCACGCCGGAGACCACATTCGGCTGGTTCGGCAGGACGATCCGAGCGGCACCACCATCTATTCCTTCGACGACTTTTCGCGCGGAATGCCGCTGTTGCTGATCACGCTCGTCTTCGTGGCGGTGATCGTGGTGGTGGCGCGGTGGCGCGGCTTGCGCGCGGTGCTCGGCCTGGTGTTCGCGTTCGGGGTGCTGGTCGTATTCCTGCTGCCCGCTCTGCTCGACGGGAAACCGGCGCTGCCGGTCGCCCTCGTGTCGGGAGCGCTGATTCTCTACGCGGTCCTGTATCTGGCGCACGGCGTCAATCTGCGGACCAGTTCGGCGCTGCTGGGCACGCTCAGCGCGATGGTGCTGGCGGCGGTGCTGTCCTGGGTCGCGCTGGAGGTGACTCATCTGACCGGTCTGTCGGAGGAGCAGAACACCAACGTCGCCACCTATATCCAGCACGTCAGCATTACCGGCCTCCTGCTCGCGGGCTTCATCATCGGCTCGCTCGGTGTGCTCAACGACGTCACCATCACCCAGGCCTCGGCCGCTTTCGAACTCGCCGCCCTCGACGAAGAGGCATCGCGGCGTGAGATTTTCGCGGCTGCCATGCGCGTCGGCCGCGACCACATCGCCAGCACGGTCTACACGCTGGTCCTCGCCTATGCCGGCGGCGCGCTGCCGCTACTGCTGATGTTCTCCGTCGCCGGTCGCTCCATTCGCGACGTGCTGACCGGCGACGCGGTAGCCATCGAAATCACCCGGTCCGCGGTCGGCGGCATCTGCCTGGCGCTGTCGGTTCCCTTGACCACCGCCATCGCGGTCCTGCTGGCCCGCCCGTTCGGCCGGCGCGCCGAC
>NZ_BAFW01000248.1 GCF_000308535.1 Nocardia cerradoensis NBRC 101014
GCACGCAGCGGCGCGATTCCGGTGCCGCAGCCGACCATCAGCATCTTGCGACGCGTGTTGCGCGGCACCCCGAGCCCGCCCAGCGGCGCCCCGAGCAGCCACTGGTCGCCGATCGCGGTGTGGCCGACCATCGCCGGACTCACCCAGCCGCCGCTGACGCTGCGAATATGGAATTCGATCTCGCCCTGGGGATTCGCCGGAATCGCCGGGGACAGATATCGCCACATCCGCGGGCGGGCCGGGATCTGCACGCTCACATATTGTCCGGCCGCATAGGACATGGGCTGGTCGAGCCGCAGCCGCACGACGACCAGATTGCACAGCACCTCGCGATGTTCGACGACGGTTCCGGTCCAGACCGGCGGCGTCGTCTCCAGTTCGGCGGCGCCGATCATCGTCTCGCTGATCAGCCCGAGGCCGGCGTCCCAGGCCTGCTCCACCTCGTCGGTCCACAATTCGGTCCCGGCGTGGGCTCGCAAGGCGCTTTTGAGCGAATTGCCCACGGCGGCATAATGTTCGGCCACGACGCCGTATTTGCGATGATCACGACCGAGCTGGGCCAGGAAGGGCAGTAGCTGCTCGGGCTCCTCCAGCCGGTCCACGGCATAGCCGATGGCCTTGACCAGCCGGTCGCGCTGCACCTCCAGGGCGGCGGGGAAGAAGTCCCGGAGCTGCGGATATTCGGTGAACAGCAGGGCGTAGAAGGAGCGGGCGAGCTGTTCGGGGCCGCCGTCCTCCGCGGCCACCGCCTTGAACGTCGTTCTGATCAACGCGACGGTCCGCGAATCCATCTGTCCACAACCCCATTTCGCACGTCGAACACGGGCCGGTCCGGTGAGCGCGGTGCCGCCGGACACGCGGCGCAGCCGATGGTGACCGAGTGTAGGCGAGGTTTGCCGGACGCGGGACGCACTGATGGAACAACAGGGAGGTAATTCGGCCGAACCAAGGTCCGCGGGTGTGTAGGCCCCTGGAAACGGACTCAAAGACCGTGACACGCCATATATTTCGGCGTGTCCGGGAGTGGTCGCGCATGGTTCGATACGCGATTTTCAGATTTGCCGGTCGCATGCTGGGCAACCGTCCGGCATCCCGGGACGCGAACAGCGTCCCCGGTCGGGGACGCTGTCGCACAGTGTGTATTCGGCCGCGGAACGGGCGCCGCGCCGACCCTGTCTACCGCCGTTTGTTGCGCGGCTGCCACACCACCAGTGCGGTACTGCGTTGCGGCGGAGTCAGATCGGGCCGGTGCCCGGCCCGCAGGCGGTCGACCTCGGCGGTCAATTCACCCACCCGCTGCTGCAGCGCCTCGACCTGATTGGTGAGTTCGATGATCCGCTTGATCCCGGCCAGGTTGACGCCCTCGTCCTGGGACAGGCGCTGCACCTCGCGGAGCAGTTCCACATCTCGTGACGAATAACGCCGGCCGCCGCCGGAAGTGCGTTGCGGCGTAACCAGTCCCAGCCTGTCGTAGGTCCGCAGCGTCTGCGCGTGCATTCCCGCCAGCTGAGCCGCCACCGAGATCATGAAGTACTCGGTGCCGGTTGCCCGATTCTTCGGATCACCGTTCATTACGCACCTGCCCAACCTGCGCGCGGGTCGAACCCGCCGGCCTTCTCCGCCTCCGCGTAGCGCCGTAGCGCCTCGGAGGCTTCGTCGTCCAGCTTCTGCGGTACCGCGACCTTCACCGTGACCAGCAGGTCACCGGCGCCGCCGCCGCGCTTGGGCACACCGCGCCCGCGCACCCGCAGCGTCCGGCCGTCGGCGGTGCCGGGTGGCACCTTCACCCCGACTCTGCCTTCCAGTGTAGGCACGGAAACCGTTGTACCCAACACCAATTCGCTGTAGCTGACCGGCAGCACCAGGGTCAGGTCGTCGCCGTTGCGGCCGAAGACCTTGTCCTGGCTGACGTGCACGGTGACGTACAGGTCACCCGCCGGCGCGCCGCGCAGACCCGCCTCGCCCTGACCGGCCAGCCGGATCCGCTGCCCGTCGCGCACCCCGGGCGGGATGCGCACGGTGATGGTGCGGGTCCGGTTCTGGATACCGGTGCCGTGACAGTCGGTGCAGGGATCGTCGATGATCGAGCCCGTCCCACGGCAGTCGTCACAGGGTTCGCTGAACCCGAACGCGCCCTGGTTGCGGCTGATCACGCCGGTTCCGTTGCAGTGCGGGCACACTCGCGGGCTGGTGCCCGGCTTGGCGCCGCTGCCGTGACAGGTCGTACACGGCGACGGACTGGTCATCCGCAGCGGAACGGTCACACCCTGGGCGGCCTCGCGGAATCCGAGAGTCGTCTCGGTCTCCACATCGCTACCCCGTCGCGGGCGGGACGTGGTCCGGGTGCCGCCGCGGTTGAACAGGCCGCCGAGGATATCCCCCAGACCGCCGTCGCCCGCGCCGGCGGCCGCACCGCCGAAGATGTCACCCAGGTTGAATTCGTTGGAGAAGCCACCACCGCCGGCGTAGCCACCACCCGGTGCGTAGCCGCCGCGGCCGAAACCGCCGCTGGCGAACAACCGCCGGGCCTCGTCGTACTCCTTGCGCTTCTCCGGATCGGCCAGCACGGCGTGCGCCTCGCTGACCGCCTTGAAGCGCTCCTCGGCCTTGGTATCTCCCGGATTCTTGTCCGGATGCAGATCCCGGGCCAGTTTCCGGTAGGCCTTCTTGATCTCGTCCTGGGTCGCGCCGGAGGAAATACCCAGCTCTTTGTAGAAGTCCTTTTCCAGCCACTCCCGATTCACCGGGCATCTCCTCCTTCCGTCACGTTGCGCGACTGTGTGTTACTCGGCACCGTCGGCATCTCGGCCGGCATTCGCAGTGTCCGACGAGTCGGACAGATCCGCTACCCCATCGGTGACTCCGACCAGCGCATGGCGCAGGACGCGGTCGCCGAAGCGGTAACCCTTACGCATGACCACCCCGATCACCGGGTTGTGTCCCTCGCCCTCGTGCTGGACGGCCTCGTGCAGGGTCGGGTCGAAAGGTTCACCCTCGGCACCGAATTCCTCGAGGCCCTGCTTCTGCAGCGCGTCGGCGAGCTTGTCCGCGACCGACTTCAGCGGTCCGGACTCGAGATCGCCGTGGGCACGGGCACGATCCAGATCGTCGAGTACACCGAGCAATTCGGTGACCACCGCGGCCTTGGCCGAATCGATGGCGGCCTTGCGGTCGCGATCGACGCGGCGGCGGTAGTTCGCGTACTCCGCGGTCAGCCGCTGCAGATCGGCAGTGCGCTCCGACAATTCGGCGCTGATGCTGTCGGCGAGGGCGTCACCCTCGGCGGCCGAAGCGGAGGCCGAAGCCGTGTCGTTTCCGGCTGCGGCCTCGCTCACATCACCCTGCGGAGCGGACGGTTTCCCGTCCTGGTCGATCTTTCGGTTGTCGACGATGGTGACCGGCTCCTCTTTCGGGTTCTGTTCCGTCACTTCTTCTCCGGCTCTTCCACGACCTCGGCGTCCACCACGGTGTCGTCACCGGCGGACGCGTTGCCCGCACCGTCGGCGGCGGCGCCACCCTCTGCGGCCGAAGCCTCGTAGATGGCCTGGCCCAGGGCCTGCGATTCGGTGGCCAGCTTCTCCACCGCGGACTTCACCGCGGCGATGTCGCTGCCCTGCAGTGCCTGCTTGGCCTCGGCGATGGCCGCTTCGACCTTCTCCTTGGTCTCGGCCGGCACCTTGTCGGAGTTGTCCGCGATGAACTTCTCGGTCTGGTGGACCAGCGACTCCGCCTGGTTGCGGGTCTCCGCCTCCTCGCGACGCGACTTGTCCTCGGCCGCGTGCGCCTCGGCGTCCTTGATCATCCGGTCGATCTCCTCCTTGGACAGGCCGGAGCCGTCCTGGATCTTGATCGTGTTCTCCTTACCGGTGCCCTTGTCCTTCGCGGTGACGTGGACGATGCCGTTGGCGTCGATGTCGAAGGTGACCTCGATCTGCGGCACACCACGCGGGGCCGGCGGGATGCCGGTCAGCTCGAAGGAGCCGAGCAGCTTGTTGTGCGAGGCGATTTCGCGCTCACCCTGGAAGACCTGGATCTGCACGGACGGCTGGTTGTCGTCGGCCGTGGTGAAGGTCTCCGACCGCTTGGTCGGGATGGTGGTGTTGCGCTCGATGAGCTTGGTCATCACGCCACCCTTGGTCTCGATACCCAGCGACAGCGGGGTGACATCGAGCAGCAGGACGTCCTTGACCTCACCCTTGAGCACACCGGCCTGCAGGGCGGCGCCGACGGCGACGACCTCGTCCGGGTTCACGCCCTTGTTGGGCTCCTTGCCGCCGGTCAGTTCCTTGACCAGCTCGGAGACCGCGGGCATACGGGTGGAGCCACCGACGAGCACGACGTGGTCGATGTCCTTGACCGAGATACCGGCGTCCTTGATCACCGACTGGAACGGCGCCCGGGTGCGATCCAGCAGGTCGGAGGTGATCTTCTGGAACTCGGCGCGAGTCAGCTGCTCGTCGAGGAACAGCGGGTTCTTCTCCGCGTCCACGGTGATGTAGGGCAGGTTGATCGAGGTGCTCTGCGAGGAGCTCAGCTCGATCTTTGCCTTCTCCGCGGCCTCACGCAGCCGCTGCAGGGCCATCTTGTCCTTGGTCAGGTCGATGCCCGAGCTGGCCTTGAACTTGTCCACCAGCCAGGTGACGATCCGGTTGTCCCAGTCGTCGCCACCGAGGTGGTTGTCACCGGAGGTGGCACGAACCTCGACGACGCCCTCGCCGATCTCCAGCAGCGAGACGTCGAAGGTGCCGCCACCGAGGTCGAAGACCAGGATGGTCTGCTCTTTGTCGCCCTTGTCCAGGCCGTACGCCAGCGCGGCGGCGGTCGGCTCGTTGACGATGCGCAGGACGTTCAGGCCCGCGATCTGGCCGGCCTCCTTGGTGGCCTGGCGCTGCGCGTCCTCGAAGTAGGCGGGCACGGTGATCACCGCGTCGGTGATCTCCTCGCCCAGGTAGGCCTCGGCGTCGCGCTTGAGCTTCATGAGGGTACGGGCGCTGATCTCCTGCGCCGTGTACTTCTTGTCGTCGATCTCCACGGTCCAGTCCTCGCCCATGTGGCGCTTGACGGACTTGATGGTGCGATCGACGTTGGTCACCGCCTGGTTCTTCGCCGGCTGCCCGACGAGAACCTCTCCGTTCTTGGCGAACGCGACGACCGACGGGGTGGTGCGCGAACCTTCCGAGTTGGCGACGACGACCGGCTCACCGCCTTCGAGAACAGCGATGACCGAGTTCGTGGTCCCGAGGTCGATACCGACCGCACGAGCCATAGTGGTTCCTCCTAGGTGATGTAACTGTGTGTGGTGCAGGGGCGACCCTGCGCGCGGCACTGTGTTCGTGCCGGTCGGACCTTCCCGTATGTGTAGAGGTGGCCCCTGACACCGCACGGAGCACGGTCCTCAGCAACACTGAGCGTGGTCGGCTCAATCCTGCCCCCCGATCCCGTCGGAGTCAACCAGAGACTTGAGTCGCTTGCACTCAACCTTGCGTCGAACAGCTCAACGAGCGGGGCGGACGGTTCATTCCCGGCGCGGCGAAAAATTTTCCCGCCCCAGCGGCGATCATCCGGCCGGATACCGCGAGACGCGAATGACCAGGCCTTTCGATTTCCCTGGGCTCAACCGACGGCCGCGAGGACCTGGTCGGCGAGATCCTTGTCCAAACTCACCCGGACCAGCGCGGCGGCCAGTTCCGCGTCGTGGCCGGAACGGCCCAGGCGATCGAGCCGCTTCGGATCGGTCGACAGATGCAGCAGATCGGCGCCCTTACGGGCCCGGTCGTCGAAATGCGGGCGCACCCAGGTCCAGACGTCCTGCACCTCGCGCAGGAAGATCTCGGCGCCGGTCGGCCCGATGCCCTTGAACTGCTGCAGTAGTTCGGCCAGTCGATCCGGGTCGCGATCCGCTTCGTCGGCCAGTTTCCGCATATCGCCGTGGTAGCGGTCGAGCAGGATCGTGGCGTTCTCCCCGAGCCGGGTGGCGGTCGATTCGTCGTAGCGGCGGTAGTGGCCGCGACCCAGCGCGTCGACGAGGTCCTGCCAGTCGGCCTCGGCGACGCGCTGCGGGGTGCGGTAGCCGCTCGTTCTCAGTTCGCGCGCGGCGGCGACGGCGATATCGGCGGTGATCGGGGCGCTCATCAGATGTGCCAGCACCAGCAACTGGAACAGCGGGGCCGGTTTGTCGGCGAGGGAGATTCCCGCCTCGGCCGCATAGGTGGTCCCCGCTCGGTCGAGCAGTTCCCGGGCGATCCGATCCTCGTTCCCGCTCATCTGCGACACCCCACTTTCGTCGACCCGGCGATTCACTTCCCGGCTAACCCGAGACGCGCAGGTGAAACCCGCCGGGGAGGACGGGTCCGGCGTTCACTGCCTCACGGCTGGACGTTCACTGCCTCACGGCTGGGACTTGAAGACCACCAGCGGTTCGCCGGACGGCGCGACCACCAGGTGCCCACTGCGGGCACCTTCGGTGAAGATGGTGACCGTCGGCGGGTGGTCGGGTGCGGAGCTGTCGCGACCGATGATCAGATGGCTGACCTTCGTCTGCGGTGACCCGACGGTCCCCGGCGCTCCGGCCAGCAGTGCCGCCAACTTCGGCACATCGATCGTGGCGAGGTCGATCGGCGCGAGTTTCGGATCGCGGTTGCTGGTCGTCCAGGTGTCGAATTCGCCCTTGTAGGAGGCCCTTTCGGTGGTCGACGGATCGCCCGGGCGGGGCCGCTCGATCGAGGCGTGGTCCGGCATCAGCGTCACGTCGTCGGCAAGCAGATCGCCGTAGTGCTGACGGTAATCGGAGAGGAACGTTTCGATCCCTGCGGCGGTCGTCATATCCGGCGGCGTGTGATCGGCGAGCGGACCGTTGTCACTGCTCACCCAGCCGCAGAACATTCCGATCGATGCCGCGGCCGCCACGGCCCCACCGGCCACCATCCAACGCCTGGACCGGCGTCGCCGCGCCGGGCGCACGACAGGGGCATCGATCAGATTGGCCGGAATCTGCAGATCGCCGATCACCTTCTCCAGGTCGGCGAAGGTGCGGGCGCTCATCGCCGCCGCGGTGCGCCGCTGGTGATCGCCTTCGGAGAGCTGGCCGTCGTCGCGGGCGGCGTCCAGCAGTGCGCAGGCGTCGACGCGATCCGAATCACGCACGCGCAGAGCGCTGTTCGCGGCGCCGGAGGACGCGCCGGTACGGCGGGATGTGTCGAAGGTTCCCATCGGCGGCACCTATGTGTGGAATGGATAGACGCGAATCGGATCGCCTGCGGGCGTGGCCTCCAGGTACGCGTTCTCGTTGAACGAATTGCCGACGTAGATGCTGATCGTCGGCACCTTGCTGATGGTGTCGATGCCCATGCCGATATGACTCACCGCGCCGCCGGGGACCTTCAGCAGCGGTACCGCCCGCGCGATCAGATCGCCCAGCGCGGACGTGTTCACAGCGGCGAGGTCGAAGATCGGCTTGTCGGCCGAACGCGTGGTGACGGCGGTCGACAGCATGAATCCACCCCGATAGGAGTAGTCGGCCACCCGATTCGGCTGCCGCGCGGAGGTGCGGTCGACCGAAGCATGATCCGGGAAGAGCGACAGGTTATCGACGGTGGTGTCGCCGAATTTCGCCTGGTAGTCGCTGCGGAACTTCTCGAAACCGGCCACCGTGGTCAGGTCGGGCGTCTCGATCACCATGGGCCGCACCACCTGCGGCGCCGCGGCCACCACCGGTTCGGGCACGGGGGCGACCCGATGGGTCAGCAGATATCCACCCACCGCCGCGGCCGTCACGGCCACCGCCACGGCGCCCGCGAACCACGCCGTCCGGCTCTGCCTCCCCGCCCGCGGATCGATCGGCGCCTCGGCGGGGCGTTGCAGATCGGCGGTCAATTCGGCCAGATCGCCGAGGGTTTCGGCGGCCGCGGTCAGATCGGTGAGGGTCTGGTGTTCCGCCGCCGAGAGCTGGCCGTCGGCCAAGGCGGTGTCGAGGGCGCGGCAGGTTTCGGCCCGGTCGGCGTCGCGGGCACGGATGTGCGCCGGATAGCGGCCCGTCCGCCGGGGCGGGCCCGGCGGCGGCGTCCATTGCGCACCGCCGGCGGGCGGTTGCAGATCGCCGACCAGATTCCGCAGTTCGCCGACGGTCTTCGCGGTGGCCGCGCGGTCGGACCGGTCGTGGTATTCGTCGGCGCCCAGTTGGCCCTCGTCGAAGGCGGCGTCGAGCAGGGTGCGCGCTTGAACTCGGTCCATATCGCGGGCCCGCATGCTGCCGGGTGCGGGCATACCCGGCATTCCGGACCCAGAAGAGCTCACCCCTGGATGGTAGCGACTCGGCATCCGTATCCCGGCGTGTCGGAGCGGGACCGGGACGACCCCCGGCCTCTGAGGTCTTTCCGGCAGGTGGCGGCCGCGCCGCCGCCGCGCTCATGACGGGTGGACTGGTCGACCTGCTGGGAAATCTGGACAGTTCGTCCGCGGGTGTTCCTCCGCAATCCCGCTGATTCGGCACATCCCGCGCGGTACCGTGCGGATATGAAGGCCGTGGTGTGTTCGGAAGGCAAGCTGGAAGTCGCGGATATCCCGGCGCCGAAACCCGGGCCCGGCCAACTGGTGATCGCGGTGTCACGATGCGGGATCTGCGGATCCGATCTGCACGCCCGCCTGCACTGTGACGAATTGGCCGAGCTCGCGGCGGTCACCGGTTATCCGAATTTCATGCGCTCCCATCAGCGTGTGGTACTCGGACACGAATTCGTCGGGGAGATCGTCGAATACGGCCCCGGCTGCCGCAAACGCTGGCGGCCGGGCACCCGGGTGGTGGCATTGCCGATCGTGCGTAACGGGCGCACACCCGAACTCACCGGGCTGTCGGAGCAGGCGCCGGGCGGTTACGCCGAACAGGTCGTGGTGCAGGAATCCATGACGTTCCCGGTCCCCAACGGGCTGGCCACCGACCATGCGGCGCTGACCGAGCCGATGGCCGTCGCCTGGCACGCGGTGCGCAAGGGGCGGGTCGGTCGCAACCAGCCCGCGTTCGTGGTCGGGTGCGGGCCGATCGGCCTCGCGGTCATCAGCATGCTAAGCGCCGCCGGCGTGAAAAATATTGTCGCCAGCGACTTCTCACCGCGCCGCCGCGAACTGGCGCGCCGGTGTGGTGCGAATGTGGTGGTGGATCCGAATCTGGAATCGCCGTGGACGGCCAACCCCGCGAAGAGCCGCATCTCCGGCGTCACCGATATCCTCAATCTCGGTTTCGACACCATGACGCGACTGCGCAGCATCCCGAAACTGCCCTGGTGGTATCTGTTCCGCCTCGCGCACAGCCTGGACGCGGCGCCGGGCGGGCCGGTGGTGTTCGAATGTGTGGGCGTACCGGGCATCATCGACCGATTGCTCACCGACGCACCGCCTTTGACCCGCATCGTGGTCGTCGGAGTGTGTATGGAGACCGACCGTTTCCGGCCCGCGATGGCGATCAACAAGGAGATCGAACTGCGCTTCGCCTTCGGCTACGACCCGGGCGAATTCCGCGACACCCTGCACATGATCGCCGACGGGAAGGTCGACCCGGCCCCGCTGATCACCGGCACGGTGGGATTGGCCGGGGTCGACAATGCCTTCACCGCTCTGGGCAGTCCCGAACAGCACGCGAAAATCCTTGTGGACCCGTCGAGTTCACTGATCGACGTGTGATCGTTCAGCGGTCGAGCAAGGGAAAGCGTCCGGAGTCCAGCAGGCTCGCGATCGCCGCCAGCCGGGCCGGCGGCAGCGCGTAGTCCGGATGAGCCCGCAGGATCGACGCGGCATCGTGCAGGCCGGCCATCTGCGCTTCGGCATCGGCCGCACTGCGACCACCTGGCGTCACCGGATGACCGGCGAGGCCGGGCCTGCCGGGCCGCACCCGGCCCTGATCGACGGCGGTCCGCACGCGGCGCGAACATCGGCACGGTGCTGCCGGATTCGCCACCCCGCAGGTGGAGTCGAGGAAGTTGCCGAGCCGAGTTCGCGCCCGTTCCAATCGTTTCCGATAGGCCGCCGCGCCGATACCGAGAATCCACGCGGCCTCGGCCGAGGACAGTTCGAAGACATCGGCGAGGACGAACGCGACCCGCTCGTCACGAGCGAGACATTGCAGCATCGCCTGGCTGCAGACGAGCCGGACCTCCCGGGTGAGCACCGTCGCCTCGGGGCCCCGATAATCCTGTTCGGCAAGCCCCTCCAGCAGATTGGCGCCGAAGCCGTCCAGATCCAGATGTGCCGATTCCTGCGGGCTGCGGCGGCGTTGATTCAGCAGATGGTTGACGCCGATGCGATAGGCCCAGGTCGTCAGCTTCGCCTCGCCGCGCCAGCTCGCGAGATTGCCGACAGCGCGCAGCAGGATCTCCTGCACCGCGTCCTCGGCGTCGGACGGATTGCCGGTCATCCGTAATGCCAAGCGGTACAGCGGATCCTGCAGCAGTCGCACCACCTCGGTGACGGCGCTCCGGTCACCGGCCACGGCGCGATCGACCAGGGCGGTTTCGGCCACCCGCTCATCGGCGTCGTCAACGCTCATCGACCTATCGTGCGGTGCCGCGGACGGTACCGCAACGTCGCAGGTCACTGCCGTGTTGCCCGGGCCTCGGCCCGGGGTTGCGTGAGCCGCGAATCGCGCAGCCAGGTCGCGACGGCCGCCCCTATCGCGTCGGGACGGTCCTCGGGTGCGTGGTGTCCGGCCGCACCGATTCCGACGACCTCGACCGCGGCGAACGTCCGCCGCGCCCACTCCACCGCGTCCGACGATCCGAGGCCGACGCCGGCATCCACAGCCATCACCAGCTTGGGGATATCCGGTGTGGCAGCCATCCAGCGGCCGTAGTCCGCCATGACGGCGGCGACGTCGGCGGGCTCGCCGTCAAAAGGAATCTCTCTGGGCCACACCAACATCGGCCGTCGGGACTCCGGCGTCGGATAGGGCGCGCGATACACGTCCAGGTCGGCCGGAGTCAGGCTGCGGGCGCCGAACGGGAGATTGAATTCGATGAACATGTTGTCGCGCAGGATCATCTGTTCGCCCTCCGGTGACCGGAACCGCCGGAACAGCTCCGCGCCCTGTTCGGGCATCTCGGACCAGCGCGGCGGCCGCAAGAACGTCTCGAGCACCGCGACGCCGCGCACCCGCTCGGCATGCCGCGCGGCCCAGTCCATCCCCAGCGCACCACCCCAGTCGTGGCCCACGAGCACGACCTCCTCCAGGTCCAGGGCATCGAACCAGGCGTCGAGGTAGCGGGCGTGATCGGCGAACCGGTAGGCGATATCGGGCTTGCCCGACTCCCCCATCCCGATCAGATCCGGCGCCAGCACCCGGGTCAGCGGGTCGACGTGCGGAATCACGTTGCGCCACAGATACGACGAGGTGGGGTTGCCGTGCAGGAAGACCACCGGAACCGGTCCGGTGCCGCTCTCGCGGTAGTTGACGAAGGAATCGAGAGTCACGACGGTCGGCATGATGTGTCCTCGGATCGGTGCCCGGCCGATTCTTCGGCCCGTACATCCGGTTTCGACACGGGCCGGACGAGGTTGTGACAGGCACTCAATGTGATGCGTGACACATCACAGCACTGAGGGTCAGCGGGCGCGCGGCGGGCGCACCCGGCTCATCGGCGTGGTTTCCGGTTCCCGCAACTGATCGACGATGCCCTCCGCGCTCCGCGCCGCGGTCAGGCAGGCCTCGGTGGTGAATCGGTCGGCCAGCGGATGGCGCGCCCGACCACGCCACTTCCGCACCGCCGCCACCGCGTGCGCCTGCACTTCACCGCCCGGAGCGTCCGGCGGCAGCCCCAGGCGCAGGTGCGGTGCCACGCCGGAACCGCCGATCAACCGGTACAACTCGGTGACATCGTCGGCAGGCAGGGGCAATTCGTCGGTGCGCAACCGCCCGAGCAGACGCAGCTCGGCGAATCCGTGCACATCCGCCAACAGGCTGTTGATCTGTGGCAGCAGGTCGTCGGCGCGCGTACCCGGATGGGCGGCCACGATCCGCGCCACCGCCGTCAACGCCGAATGCGCCTTCAGCTGATCGGCTCGCTGGGCGAACTGCACATCCAGCACCGTGCGCAGTTCCTCCACACCGCTGCGCTCGGCGAGTTCCCGGGCCAGCGTGGCGGAATCGCGCACCCCCAGGCGGATCAGCGTCACCGCCATGCGGATGCCGAACAGGCCGAACCGGGCCGCGAGATGCGCCCGCAGATCCGCCGGCACCGGCAGCGGCAACTCCGGATGGGCGAATCGGTCCGCGGACAGCAGCGCGATGCTCAGATCGTCCACCGAGATCCGCGCCAGCGTCTCGAAGGCATCGAATTCGCGCTGCCGCAGCGTCGCGCCGGCGAAGGCGAGCAGACCGGCGACCGGAATCACCGCCTGGCACAACCCGGTTCGTTCCAGTTCGGTGGCGAACCGGGCCGAGACCTCGCGAGCCGAATGCAGGGCATCGATGCGGCCGGCGCCGATCTCGTCGGCCCGGGAGACCACTCCGATCACGCCGAGCGGTCCCGAAACACCCTGCCGGGCAGCACCTCCGGCGCCGATGCGCTCCAGGAATCCGATATCGGAGGCGTCCAGCCGGCGCAGCAGATAGACGACCGCGTCGGCCTCGGGCACCGTCACCGCCGCATCCTCGTCGGGCGTCAGCAGGCGCGAGGTGCGCAGCGACACCTCCCGCGACAGCGACGAGGTCCCCGGGGTGTCGATGATGGTGGTGCGGGCCAGGGTGGCGGCCGGCCACTGCACATCCAGATGGTCGACCTCGTGCTCACCGGCGGCGTTCCAGCGCAGCGCCGACAGGTCGAAGCTCAAGCCGTGCGCGCCGGGCAGGCCGTCGGCACCGGGGGTGCGCCGCACCACCACATCGGCGCTCGCGCCGTCGGTGGCCAGGGCACTCACCCGCGGCGCCGGGCCGTGGCGGTACCAGGTCACCATCCGGGTGCACTCGGTGGCATCGGTCGGCGCGATGTCCTGGCCGACCAGCGCATTCAGCAATGTCGACTTACCCGCCTTGAGCTGCCCGGCCAGCGCGACCCGCAGCGGTTGGTCGAGACGGCGCGCGCAGTCACCGAGCATCGCGCGGGGCGCGAACGCGGCGCATAGGCCTGGCGGGCGGCCGACACCAACCGGCGCGCCTCCCCCACGATGCCCGGCGTCTGGTCGCTGACCTGGTAACTCACGCGTCGACCGTACCCGAGCAGTCTGGGAATCCCGGTGCCGTGGTTACGACTGCGCCCCGCGCGCATGACGCCCGGACGCACCCGCGGGCGGCAGCATCACATCGGCATGACGTCGCAGTTCGGCCACCACGCGCAATTGCCGCTCGAGTTCCGCGCACCGCTCGGCCCGCTGTGCGTTGGCCACTCCGGCGGCGTCCTGCGCGGCCTGCAGCGAATCGTTGATCGAGCGCAGGCTCCGGTCGGCGATTCCGGTGAAGTGATCGCGGAGAATGCGATGGATGCGGTGCAGCCGGTCGCGCGACTCCTTCCCCGCCTCGAAACTCACATCGTCGAGGTAGCGGCGCACCGCCATCTTCGCCTCGCTGCGCTTGCGGGCCAGCCGCTCCCGCTTGTCGTCGCGAAACGCCTTGCCGCCCAGCAGCACACCCGCGCCCAGTGAGACCGGATTGATCAGGGCCAGGCCGGCGACCGTACTGGCCAGACCGATCATCACCATGCCGCCGTAGGAACCACGCATACCGACGAGCAGTTTGTGGCCGATGCCGAGATCCGGCTCGAGATCGGCCAGCGTCACCCCCGCCACGCGCGATTCCTCCAGCTCCGAACCCGACCGCACCGCGGGCAGATCCACCGCGCCGAATTCCAGGAAGTGTTCGGCCACCCGCTCGGCCAAGTGGATGGCGCGATGATGCGTCCACAGCAGATTGTCGCCGATGGCGGTGTCTGTCGTCTGCATCAGCCACTGTTCCAGCTGATCCCACAGCCTCCCGGGATCGTTCTCGTCGACCCACTCCTCGGCGGTTCTGCCGATGGCGCGCAATCGATCTCGCAGATCATGATCGATATCGCCGGCCAGATCGGTGATGCCGTCGCCCAGGGTCTGCTGCCAGGCGGCGGTCCGGCGATGCAGCTCCTCGGCCTGCGCCTTGGCGGTGCGCAGTTCGCGGATGGCCGCCGCACCGCGTTCGGGGTCACGCAGGGCGACCAGCTCGCTGCTCAGCGCCAGCGCGAGATGCTCTGCGGCAGAGGAGATATCGAGCGCCACCGCGCGCTGCGCTGCCGCCTGGTCCCGGGCCACCACCTGTTCCCGCAGGAAGTCGAACAGCACACCGAAGCCGGATTCCCGGCCCAGCTGCTGGTCCTGCAGCCGCATGGCGTGGCTGCGCAGCAGGGCCGATACCGGAATGATCGGCAGTGCCAGGCGATTTCGCTCCAGATGCGCCTGGTCGGCCTGCAAGACCTGACGCCAGTGCGGATACAGGTCGATCTTGCTGAGTATCAGGGCGACGGCCGGGCACAATTCGCGCACCTGCCGCAGGAAGTCGACCTCCGGTTCGGTCAGTTCCGTGGAGGCGTCCGAGAGCACCAGCACCGCGTCGGCGGCCGGGGCCAGGGCGAGAACCGTCGCGGCCGTGGCCGTCGCGTGGCCGCCGACCGGCGGCGTGTCGATGACGACGATCCCGTCGGCCAGCAGCGGATTCGGCAGCTCGATCTCCACCCGCGCCACCCGGCCGTGCGGAGATTGCGGCCTGACGGTGTGAATATCGCTGAGCGGCACCGATATCCGGCGATTGTCCCGCTCGTCACCGGAGGGCGTGGTGATGACGATCTCGGCCCGGGCCTGCGGGCCGTGGGCGAGCACGATCGGCACCCCGGTGGTCGCATCGTCACCGACCGGGCTGATGTCGAGATTCAGCAGCGCGTTGACGAACTGACTCTTGCCCTGGTTGCCCAGGCCCACCACCACGATGCGGCGGCGGGGGTCGCGGATCCGGGCGGCCAGCACCTCCAGCCGGCCGACCAGATCGTCGCGATCGGCGGTGCGCGCGGCGGTGATGGTTTCGGCGAGAATCCGCGACAGCGGCGAGGCAGGCGCCTCCGGGGCGGTGTTCGCCGCGACCACACTGCTCATTTTCGTTGCACCCCAACCTGTTTCGTTACTCGATCCGGTATTTCGCCGCTACCCTCAGTGCAGCAGTCCGCCGGTGATGTCACCGGAGGCGTGCGTATCGGTGACGGTCGAGGCATGGCCGGACGCGTCGCCGAACAGGCTCGAATCGGTGTGACCGCCGGTGTCCAGCCCGCCGGACAGCGAGCTGTTGCCGCCCGCAGCCAGGGTGCTGTCGATGCCGCCGTGCGCGGATCCGCCGAGGGCGCTGTCCACGCCGCCGCCGATCCCCGAGGTGCCGACGCCGGAGATGTCGGTCCCGACACCGCTGCCGAAGGCGTGCGACACATCGACACCGGACCAGGTGCCGGCGGCCGTACCCGAGAGTGCGGAGGAAGTATCCGTGCCGGCGTGCAGCCCCGAATCGACCGAGCCCGCCAGACCCGAGCTCGCATCGGCACCCGCGTGCAATCCCGAATCCGCCGCGCCCGACAGCGAACTCGACAGGCCGCCCGCACCGTGCAGACCGGACTCCGCCGTACCGGACAACGAGGTGCCCAGGTCACCGGCACTGTGCACACCCGACGCGGCGGTACCGGACAACGACGTACCCAGATCACCGGCACTGTGCACACCCGACGCGGCGGTCCCGGACAACGACGTACCCAGATCACCGGCGCTGTGGACGGCACCGGCACCGGCACCGGACAACGACGTACCCAGATCGCCCGCACTGTGGACGGCACCGGCACCCGCGCCGGACAACGACGTACCCAGATCGCCCGCACCGTGCACGGCCGATGCGCCGGCGCCGGAGAGCGAGGTCGCCAAGTCGCCGGCCGTATGGACTCCCGCATCGGCCGATCCGGACAGCGAGGTTCCCAGGCCGGTCGCGCCGTTCACACCGGACGTCGCCGCACCCGACAGCGAGGACGACAGATCCCCGGCCGCATGCGCACCCGAAGCCGCGGCCCCGGACAGATCGGCGCCACTGTGCACCGCGCCACCGAGACCACCCGACAACCCGGTCTCCAACCCGGTAGCGCCCTGCGCCCCCGAGGCCACCGCCCCACCGAGCCCGGCTCCGATGCTGGTAGCACCCCCGAGCCCCGCGGCAGCGTTCGCCGCACCACCCAGCGCACCGCCGAGCCCGGCACCGGCGTTCGCCGCGCCGCCCAGTCCCGCACCTGCATTCGCCGCACCGTTGAGGGCACCACCGAGTCCCGCACCGGCATTCGCGGCACCGCCCAGGGCACCAGCGAGACCTGCACCAGCATTCGCGGCACCGCCCAGGGCACCAGCGAGACCTGCACCAGCATTCGCGGCACCGTTCAGGGCACCACCCAGTCCCGCACCGGCATTCGCGGCACCGCCCACGGCACCACCGAGACCCGCACCGGCATTCGCGGCACCGCTCAGCGACTCACCCAGTCCCCCAGCCACATTCGCCGCTCCACCGAGCGCACCACCGAGTCCCGCGCCCGCATTCGCAGCACCACCGAGTTCTCCACCGAGTCCCGCACCCGCCTCGGTCACACCACCGAGTCCGGCACCCAGATCGCCACCCAAATGAGCCGCGTCCCCGAGCGAACCTTCCAGTCCCGCACCGGCATTCGCGGCCCCACCCAGCGCACCACCGAGACCGGCACCAGCGTTGGCGGCACCTCCCAGTCCGGCGTTCGCCGCGCCACCCAGCGCGCCACCGAGTTCGGAACCCACCCCGGTCGCCGCACCCGCAGCACCGGACAGGCCCGCACCCAAAGTCGACCAGCCGCGTTCAGCGCCCGCCGAGACCGGCACCGGCCTCCGCCGCGCCACCCAGCGCACCGCCCAGTCCGGCACCAGCATTGGCCGCACCACCCAGCGCGCCACCGAGTTCGGAACCCACGTTGGCGGC
>NZ_BAFW01000247.1 GCF_000308535.1 Nocardia cerradoensis NBRC 101014
TACGACCGCGAGCGCCGGGCGGGCGCGGCGGCTGCTGCTCGCCCTCGCCCTCCGAGATCGCCGACCGGCGGGGCGGATCACGCCGCCCTCCGCGGTCCACCGCATCGGATGCCGGACGCTCGCCGGAGTCACGCGTGTCGCCGGGCCGGGGGCCGGCCGGTGCGTCGGTGCCGCCGCGCCGGGTGTCCGCGCGGTCGATGCCGTCCGCGTCGTCGTGCGCGAAACGGCCCTGACCGCCGCGTGCTTCGCCGTCCCGGGGACGGGGTGCGCGCTCCTCGCGGAAATCCTGGTCGTCACCGAACCGGTCCTCACCGAACCGGTCTTCTCGACCGTGCTCGTCCTCGAACCGGTCCTCGAATTCGTCGTCGAAGCGGTCGAACCGGTCGCCGCGGCGATCGTCGTAGTCGTCGAAGTCGCCGCCGCGGGCCGGGACGATCGCCTCGTCGCGGTAGCGGTCGCCGTAACCCCGATCGGCTTCGCCCGGTTCGTCGGCGTTCGGACGCGGACGACCGGGATCGTGCTGATCGGATTCCAGGCGGCCGCGGTCGCCGCCGGCCACCGGCGGCAGCACATGCAGCAGACCCGAGAGCCGCAGCACGGAGTCGATCGCGGCCTCCCAGTCCTTGGCCGCGGTGCCGACCGGCAGCATGCCCAACGTCCAGTTGCCCTCACTCCACAACTGCTGCACGGTCGTCGGCAGCGTTTCGATGAAGTGGACCATCCGCTGGTCGACGGCGTGGCGGGCGACGTCCGGATTGGTCGCGAAGACCACGCGGTCGCCGATCGCGCCGAGCAGTTCCAGGTCGGCGTCCTTGGGCGGGGAGGCGGTTTTGAGGCGCAGGTCGATATCGATGTCCGAGCCGATCTGGCGGCGCACGGCGACCAGCGTCGCGGCATCCTCCAGATCGAACAGAACGAACTTCTCGCCCTTGCGATTACCGGAAACCACATCGATCGCGGACAGATACCCCAGTTTGGCCATCGCGCCCCGCCGCCAAGTCGATGCCAGCGAAGGTTCGACCGAAACGTAGGTGTATCCCTGGGATTTGGCCCAGACCTGCCGTACGTGTCCGGTCCGCTGCCGCTGCACGCGATCGAAATACAGCAATACGATCGCACCCACGAGTGCGATCGCCGCGAGGCCGAACCAGATTGCTGCTGTCATCGCACCCGAGTCTAGTGGGTACGGGCTGTAACATGGCCTCCGCTTCGCTCCGGCGGGTTCTCGGCCCCCCTACGCCGAGAACGAGCAGGGTGCCCGTCGCGCGGATAGACCCTCGCAGAGAAGTCGCCCTTGCGATCGCTGCTGTATCTACCGCGGCAGCTGGGTGCTGATGATGATCTTCGCCTTGATGGACCCGTCGGGGTTCTTGTCTCCCTGCACGACGACCATGTCACCCTGTTTCAGATCGGACACCTTCCCGGTGCCCATCGAGATGACCTGGGTGTCGGCATCGGTGTGCACGGTGACCGAGTTGCCCAGCAGCGACTGCAGCATGATGGTCGTCCCGTCGTTGCTGTTCACGGTCCCCATGGTCGCGCCGAGGCCGTCGATATCGCCGAGGCCCGGGAGCTGCGGGAGGCTCGGTTTCGCGCCGCCGGACGGGTTGGGCGGAACGACGGGGACGCGCGTCGGCGCGGGCCGGCCGGTGGCGGCCGCATCGGAGGACGAGGAGTCGTTGCCGGCGAGCAGCAGTCCGGCGGCGATTCCGCCCAGGACCACCAGGACGAAGACGGCCGCGGTCAGCGCGATCCACAGGCCGGTGCGGCTGCGGCGCGGCGGTTCGACGGGCAGCCCGGTCGGCCCGACCGCTCCCTGCGGGGCGGTGGTGCCGGGAGCGCCGGAACCGTAAGGGGGGTAGTCACCGGGTTCGCTGTACCCGGATTCGTACGCGCCCCATTGGCCGTCGTAGGGCGGGAGTTCGCGGGTGGCGTTCGGACCGGGTGATTGTTCGAAGTACCGGCCCTGATATTCCGGGTGGGACGGGAATTCGTAGGGCGCGGTGTGTTCGTAGGGCCCGGGATGTCCGTAGGGGCGAGTGCTCTCGTACGGCTCGGGGCTCTGACCGTACGCTTCCGAGTATTCCGTCGTGTGTGACGCGCCGTCGTCCGGATGCCGGCCCGAGGCGCCGAGCTTCTCGGTCGGCGTATCGGGTGAATCCGGACGCTGCGCCCACGGGTCGCTCGGATTCGTCATGCAAACCAGGGTAGGTGCAGATCGGCGTTGCTTCAGCGAAGTGCGCCAACCGGTGGATCGGGGCCGTCGGAATCGGGCGGATACGCCGAGGGCGCGGTGTGCGATCCCCTCACACACCGCGCCCCGGAATCGAGCCCGGTCCGTCACCGTCCGACGATCAGCCCGTCGCCGTCGGGTGCGACGTTGACCTTCACCAGATCGCCGTCGGTGACCTCACCGGCCAGCAGTTCCTTGGCCAGTGAATCGCCGATGGCCTGCTGGATCAGCCGGCGCAGCGGCCGGGCGCCGTAGACCGGGTCGTAGCCGCGCACGGCCAGCCAGAACCGCGCCGAATCGCTGACGTCCAGCTTCAGCCGCCGCTGCGAGAGCCGCTTCTGCAGTTGCGCCAGCTGGATGTCGACGATGTTCTCGAGCTGTTCCTCGTCGAGCGCGGAGAACATCACCACGTCGTCGAGGCGGTTGAGGAATTCCGGCTTGAACGCCGAGCGCACGGCGTTCATCACGAAATCCTTGTCGCCACCGGCACCCAGGTTGGAGGTGAGGATGAGGATGGTGTTGCGGAAGTCCACCGTGCGGCCCTGACCGTCGGTGAGCCGCCCCTCGTCCAGTACCTGCAGCAGGATGTCGAAGACGTCGGGGTGCGCCTTCTCGATCTCGTCGAACAGCACCACCGTGTACGGCCGTCGCCGGACCGCCTCGGTGAGCTGGCCGCCCTGGTCGTAGCCGACGTATCCGGGCGGGGCGCCGACGAGGCGAGCCACCGAATGCTTCTCGGAGTACTCGCTCATATCGATGCGGGTCATCGCGCGCTCGTCGTCGAACAGGAAGTCCGCGAGGGCCTTCGCCAGCTCGGTCTTACCGACACCGGTAGGTCCGACGAACATGAACGAGCCCGTCGGCCGGTTGGGGTCGGCGACCCCGGCCCGGGCGCGGCGCACCGCGTCGGAGACGGCGGTGACGGCCTCGGCCTGTCCGACCACTCGATGCCCGAGTTCCTCCTCCATCCGCAGCAGCTTCTGGGTTTCGCCCTCGAGCATGCGGCCGACCGGGATGCCGGTCCACGAGGAGACCACTTCGGCGATGTCGTCCGGGCCGACCTCCTCCTTGAGCATCACCTCGTCCTCGAGGCTGCCGCTGCCGGCCTTGCCCGCGTTCTTCTCGGCCTCGGCGAGCTGCTTCTCCAGCTGCGGGATGCGGCCGTAACGCAGTTCGGCGGCCTTGCCGAGATCGCCGTCGCGTTCGGCACGCTCGGATTCGCCGCGCAGCGCCTCCAGCTGCTCCTTGATCGTGCGGACCGAGTCGATGGCCTGCTTCTCGTTCTGCCAGCGCGCCATCAGCTGGTTCAGCTTCTCGCGGTCGTCGGCCAGTTCCTGGCGCAACTTGTCGAGTCGCTGCTTGGACGCCTCGTCGGTTTCCTTGGCGAGGGCGACCTCCTCGATCTCGAGGCGCCGCACCGCCCGCTCGACCTCGTCGATCTCGACGGGCCGCGAGTCGATCTCCATGCGCAGCCGGGAGGCCGACTCGTCGACCAGGTCGATGGCCTTGTCGGGCAGGAAGCGCGAGGTGATGTAGCGATCGCTGAGAGTCGCGGCGGCCACCAGCGCGGAGTCGGTGATCCGCACACCGTGGTGCACCTCGTAGCGTTCCTTGAGTCCGCGCAGGATGCCGATGGTGTCCTCCACCGACGGCTCGCCGACCAGCACCTGCTGGAACCGCCGCTCCAGGGCGGCGTCCTTCTCGATGTGCTGACGATATTCGTCGAGCGTGGTCGCACCGACCAGGCGCAGTTCACCGCGCGCCAGCATGGGCTTGATCATGTTGCCGGCGTCCATCGCCGATTCGCCGGTCGCGCCGGCGCCGACGATGGTGTGCAGTTCGTCGATGAACGTAATGATCTGTCCGGCACTGGATTTGATCTCCTCCAGCACCGCCTTGAGCCGTTCTTCGAACTCACCGCGATACTTCGCGCCGGCCACCATCGCGCCGAGGTCGAGCGAGACCAGCGTCTTCCCGCGCAGCGACTCCGGGACGTCACCGGCGACGATGCGCTGGGCCAGCCCCTCGACGATGGCGGTCTTACCGACACCGGGTTCGCCGATGAGCACCGGGTTGTTCTTGGTGCGCCGGCTGAGCACCTGCACCACGCGCCGGATCTCGGTGTCGCGGCCGATGACCGGATCGAGTTTGCCCTCGCGGGCGGCGGCGGTGAGATCGGTGGAGTACTTCTCCAGCGCCTGATAGGTGCCCTCGGGGTCCGCACTGGTCACGCGGGTGTTGCCGCGTACCGCGGTGAACGCCTCGCGCAGCGCGTCGGCGGTGGCGCCGTACTTCAGCAGCAGTTGCGAGACGTCGGAATCGCCCTCGGCCAGCCCCACGACGACGTGCTCGGTGGAGACGTACTCGTCACCGAGTTCGGTGGCGAGGCGCTGACCGGCGGTGAGCGCGGCGAGCGCTTCCCGGCCGAGTTGCGGCTGGGTGGTCGCGCCGGTCGCGCGGGGCAGCCGGTCGACGATGTCCTGCGCCTCGCGCCGCACCGTTGCCGGGTCGACCGCGACAGCCTTGAGCAGGGGGGCGGCGATGCCGTCGGTTTGATCCAGCAGCGCCACCAGCAAGTGAGCCGGACGAATCTCCGGATTTCCGGCGGCCGAGGCCGCCTGCAGGGCCGCCGTCAGGGCAGCCTGAGTCTTGGTGGTGGGGTTGAACGAGTCCACGATCACCTTCCTACGGTCGTCTCGCGTGGTTGTCGGTCAGGTCCGCGCGGGCCGCACGAACACTTCTGGACAGTTCAACGCGGTAGGAGTTGAGTCTGTTCCGCTCAAGTTTGACATATTCTCCGAACCTGTAGCCAATCGTTTCACCCTCGGCGGATCTGGGTAAAGTGATCCGCTCATCACCGTACGACCACGGTTTTTTCGGGGATACTGGTCCGCGGAGGCCGACGACACGGCAGTGGTGGTCGGACACATTGAAGGAAAGGAAGCTCGACGTCGTGGATGCGCGTTCGGCAGCGCTGGTCCGCGCCAACTTCCGATCGATCCTCGAGGCGCCGCAAGGGCCCGAACGGCTGATCGGCGCGTTTTACAGGCATCTGTTCGCGGAGGCTCCCGGC
Organism: Nocardia cerradoensis NBRC 101014; assembly: GCF_000308535.1. Taxonomy (GTDB): domain Bacteria; phylum Actinomycetota; class Actinomycetes; order Mycobacteriales; family Mycobacteriaceae; genus Nocardia; species Nocardia cerradoensis. The sequence continues at coordinate 5,307 of NZ_BAFW01000247.1, forward strand.
CTGCGCGACTTGTTCCCGCACACGATGGATATGCAGCCCAAGCGGGTGTGTACTGCCATCCAGTTCGTGCTGGATCATCTGGAGAACTGGGATCGCGCCCAGGGGTTCCTGGAACAGTTGGCCCTCGACCACCGCAAATACGGTGTCGAGGCGGCACATTACGATGCCGCCGGACGCGCGTTGCTCGCCGCCTTCGTCACCTACAACGGCCCGCTCTGGACACCCGATCTGGAGGACGGCTGGCGCGATATCGCGATCCTCATCTCCGCGTCGATGGCCATCGGCGCCAATTCCGATACCTCGCGACCGTATTGGGAAGCGACGGTGGTCGGCCATCGGCGCGTCCTCGACGACCTGGCGATCGTGCGCCTGCAGTCCGACGAGCCGATCCCCTATCAGGCGGGGCAGTACGTACCGGTCTCGATCCCGCAGCGGCCGAAGATGTGGCGGTATCTGTCCCCGGCCATTCCGACGAACCCGTACGGCGAGATCGAATTCCACGTCCGCAAGGTCCGCACCGGGTGGGTCAGTCCCGCGATCGTCGGCGAAACCGAGGTCGGCGACACCTGGTTGGTCGCCGGGCCGCTGGGCGGCCTGCACATCGACACCGAATCGCAGCGCGATGTGCTGATGATCGGCTCCGGCACCGGAATCGCGCCGCTGCGTGCCCAATTGATCGAGATGGGCCGGCGCGGCGTCAACCCGCGTGTGCACTTCTTCATCGGCGGCCGCTATCCGTGCGATCTCTACGACGTGGAGAACATGTGGCAGCTGTCGCTGAGCAATCCGTGGCTGACGGTGGTGCCGGTCTGCGAGAGCGATACGAATCCGTGGTGGCATCCGCATCCGCCCGCCGATCCGCCCTACGGCATGCATCGGCGGCTGATCGGGAATTTGGGCGCGGTCGTGGCCAGCTTCGGTTCGTGGTCGGATCGGCAGATCCAGATCGCCGGATCGGCGCGGATGATCGCCGACACCAAGCGTGCGCTGCTGGCGGTCGGCACCCCCGAACACATCATCAGCGCCGATCCGGTGTGAGCGGCAATCGGTAGGCAACCGGGCGCCCACGGCGTACCTTGGTGGGCGGGCCCGAACGCACGGGACCGGGCCCGGCACAAGACTTTTCGGACGCGGCACATATCCGCGGATCACAGGAGGAACGGTGACGTTGGGTCCGGATGAGACCGGGGAGATTCGGCTGGACGCACCGACGGAATGGTCGTCGACCGTCGTCGGACATCATCGGCTGCGCCACGATCTCGCGGTGGTCCGGTTGATCGGCGAATTCGTCCCGTTCGAACCGGGCCAGTCGGTCGAGGTCCAGATTCCGCAGCATCCGGGTATGCGACGCCGGCTGTCGCCCGCACTGCCGCCCTCCCTGGACGGCAAACTGGAATTCCACGTCCGCACCGTCCCGGGCGGATGGTGCAGCGGCTCGATCGTCACCGAAACGGCCCCCGGCGACGAGTGGCGGATCAGCGCTCCGGCGGGGTGGCTGAGCGTCGACCCCGGCACCACCGATCTCGTGATGATCGCCGGCGGAACGGGTTTGGCGCCGATGCGCTCTCTGCTGCTGGATCTGTCCCGTCGCCCGCAGCCGCCGCGCACCCATCTGTTCATCGGCGGACGCAGCCCGCGCGACCTCTACGCCTCCGACATGCTCTACCTGCTCGCCGGCGAGATGCCCTGGCTGACGGTGATCCCGGTGGTCGAGAGGGCCGAGGATCCGAACTGGGTCGACCAGTGGTACGAGAGTTGCCGCGTGGATGTCGGATTCGATGCCGACGAGATGCTCGAGGGCACGCTGGCCGATGTGGTGGGCGATATGGGCCCGCTGCTGCATCACCAGGTCCTGGTGTGCGGCTCGCCCGGCATGACCCAGGCCACGCTGGAAGTGCTGGTCAATACGGGCACGCCGGCGGAGGCGATTCGCTTCGACGGGCTCTGACCCGCTCCGGGACCCGCGGCGCGGACGTCTAGAGCAGCGGATCGTGGCGGATGTTCTCGGTGGGCGTGCCCGCCGCCATCAACCGGAATTTGGTGGTCTGCACCGTACTCGGTGATCCGACGATCTGGACATCGCAGTCCGACCAATCGCCGCCGCGGGCCACGACGGCTCCGATCTGTCCCGTTTCGCGCGGCGCTATGCCCGGCAGATCGGGTTCGATACGCTCGGGATGGTAGTACCACCAGGGGTTGTCGTCGCTTTCGGTGACCGGCACGACGGTGAGCCATTTGTTCGCGACGGCCAGCTCGCTCAGTGTCGGCAGATCGTAGAGATCGCACGGATGGTGGCCGCCGACGAAGAGATGGACCTTCGGATTGGATCTTCGTTGGGACATCGCCAGCAATT
>NZ_BAFW01000246.1 GCF_000308535.1 Nocardia cerradoensis NBRC 101014
GGGTCTGAAAGGCCCGGGTGCACAGGGGCCGAAGGGTCCGGGCGTGCAAGGGCCGGGCGGGCACGGACCGCAGGGGCAGGGTTCGCCGGGGCCGCAGGGCCCCGGTGGGCATGGCCCCGGGGCACCCGGGCCGCGTCCGGGTGGGCCGGGGATGTCCGGGGCAGCCGCAGCACTCGGCGCGCAGGGGCTGAAAGGTTCTGCGGCGCAAGGTGATCAAGCCTCGCGACCCGGCGGCGCGCCGTCCCCTGCCGATACCAAGATGACTGCGCCGGCACTCTCCGCACAGCCGAACGGCCCGGGCGCACCGGGTGGACCGGGTGGGCCGAACCAGCCGGGCGGACCACAGCCGGTCCCCCCGCGCCCGATGGCACAACCGCAGCGGGTACCGGCGGCGGAACCGGATGCGGCGCCGGGCCGGGCCGCGCGCAGTAAGCGCTGGCTGCTGCTCGCCGGCGGCGCGGTCGTGGTGGTGATCGTCGCGATCGTGGCGGTGGTCGCACTGGCCACCGGTGGTTCCGACAATTCGCCGGAGGCACAGGTCAAGGGCGCGGTCAACAGCTACACCAACGCGCTGGCCTCCGGAAACCTGAGCCAGCTGCAGTCCGCGACGTGCGGCAAACTGCACGACTTCTACCAGAACATCGCCCCGGATCAGTACGCCGGCGTGCACAAGCTGGCGGTGGATCAGAAGAAGATCCCGAAGGTCGCGGGCGTGGACGGCGTCCAGATCACCGGGGACAAGGCCGTCGCTCAGGTCGACATCTACACCGATGCCGATCCGAGCCGCTCGACCGCCCGTACCTTCGATCTGCAGCAGACCGATGGCGGCTGGAAGGTGTGCGATCCCGCCGGCGCCGCGCAGTAGCCGCGCCGGAGTCGATGACGTGCGTCACCTCGGCGTCACATCGCGCCGGTTCCCGGCGATGCACATCACAGACACCTGGTCAGCGGTCCGGTACGCCGATAGCATGGCCCGGATTGTCACGCCGCCGACCCTTCGCTGATCCGTTCCGGGGTGGTCGACCGGTGCTGTCGTTTACGCAGTAAGAATCGAGCAGGGAGCAAGGGACATGCCGGAGCTGGCACCCGACGCGCCGGCATCCACGGCACTGGCCGGTCGGCACTACCGGATTCGGGACCGCTACGAGGTGGGCAGGGAGAAGGTCCGCGAATTCGCGCGGGCCGTGCAGAACCATCACCCCGCCCACCACTTCGAGGCCGACGCCGCCAAGCTCGGCTGGGATGCGGTCGTGGCGCCGCCGACCTTCGCCTCGGTGCTCGGCATGGCGACCACGCAGGCCCTGCTCGACAGCGTGCTCAGCGAATACGACCTGTCGCAGATCCTGCAGACCGATCAGGTGTTCCACATCCACCGCCCGATCCTGGCCGGCGACGTCCTGCGCAGCGAGGCGGAGATCGAATCGGTCCGGCATCTGCGCGGAAACGACTTCATCACCGTGAAGGCCACGGTTCTCGATGCCGAGGACACCGTCGTCCAGGTGGGTATCACCACCATCGTGGCGCGCCTGGGCGCCGAGGTCGACGCCGATATCGTGCGACTGGTCGACGGTGTGGTCATGCATCGCCGGGAGGTCGGCGCCACCACTCCCGAGGTGCTGATCCCGATCGGCACCGAGGAGGCCACCCCCGAACCCTCGCGCGCCGACTCGCGCAGAGACGTCACCGTCGACACCCAGCCGAATTTCGACGATCTCGCGGTCGGCGACCGCTTACCCACGGCGACGATGCGCCTCACGCGCGGCGATCTGGTCAACTACGCCGGTGTGGCGGGTGACCCCAACCCGATCCACTTCAGCGATCGCGCCGCGGAACTGGCCGGCCTGCCCACCGTGGTCGCGCACGGCATGCTCACCATGGGTCTGGGCGCGCACTATCTGACCTCGTGGCTCGGGGATCCGGGAGCGATCGAAAGCTACAGCGTGCGCTTCTCCGGATACGTTCCGGTGCAACGTTTTTCGCCGGCGGAGATCGAATTCTCCGCCAGGATCAAGTCCCTGGACCCGGAGCGCCGGGTCGCGACGATCCTGCTGAGCGCCACCTCCGCGGGCAAGAAGCTGTTCGGCCGCGCGCTGGCCGAGGTCCAGTTGTCCTGAGCCGTGATCGGCGCGCGTCAGTCCAGCCGGGCGTGCATCAGGTAGACGTTGTAGTCGCTCCAGGTGCTGATGGTGAAGTAGAGATCCGACGACGTCGACCACGGATGGATGAATCCGCCGTAGAGTTCGGGATATTCGGCCGAGACGGGCACCAGTGGCGAACTCGGCGACCACACCCCCTGCGGTGCATTCGATTCCCGCACGACGACCGCGGCCTTCGCGGTGTCGAGATAGCTCATCTGCCAGACACCACGAGCGCTGTCGTAGCGCACCGACAGTTCGCCGACCGGCCCGTCGACGATCGGTGTGGCGGACGCGGCGCCACCGACCGGGGTCCAGTTTCCGTCGCGCCAGTACTGATAGGCGGAGGTGTCGAGCACCTCGTCCTTGGGCACCCGGGCGAGGCCGACCGCGCCGAGCCGCGTATTCGGGGTGCCGAACAGGTAGACGTAGTCGCCCTGCGGAACCATCGCCGACACCTGGAAATTCGCGAGCCCGAAGATGTTGTCCCAGTGCGCGTGCGGATCCTTGGTCCAGGTCTGCCCGTGGTCGTCGGAGTACGCGATGCCGCCGTAGTTGGTGTAGAAGGTGCCGGGCAGGCTGTTCCAGGTCCGAATCGACATATAGCTCATGAACTGCCGGGTGCCGTCGGCCGAACCACGGTGCGGCAGTGCGAAACCCGAGGTCGGGATCGTGGTGATCTCGATATTGTCCTTCTTGCGACTGGCCAGCACCTCGGCGGCGTGACAGCGGTCGTCGGCGACCATGCGGTCGATGATCATGCCCTTGTCCAGGTCGCGATTCGTGCTGAACGCGAGCAGATTGCTGCGCCAATCCTCACCCATTCCGCCCGGCGGATGGAAGTCGTGACCGACGGTGTCGCCGAAGGCCGTCGCGATCTCACCCGGCCCGCTCTCCCACATGATGCCCAGGTCGGTGCCGGCGACCTGCCAGCGCTTGTCGGTGCGGTTCACCGAATTCGCGCCGGTTTCCTTGGCCACCTCGCGGACCCGGCTCACCTTCGGCGCCGGCCGGGCGGCCACCACCGGCCCCGGTTCGGTCGGCGGTGTGGCTCGCGGCGGCGCGGGCGGCGCGGGTTCGGGCGAGGGCCCGGGCGGCAGCGCGAAGTAGAACGGCTTCGGCTTCAGTAGCACCTCCGGCAGGCCGAGCCGGTTCAGCAGGCCGGGCGGGGACGGCGGACCGTCGGTGAGGTCCGGGCACGGGCTGACGCACGGATCGGCCGGGAGGTCCACGTTCGTGCGCTTCGGAACCGCGGGCGGCGGTGCTTGATCGACGGTCACCACCGGATACGGAATCGGCACCTCGAGCTTCTTCGGCACCACCGGCTCGTGCACGGGGGCGGGGTCGGTGGCACACGGCCCGGCGCCGGGAACCGTTGCCGCCGAACCCGTCCCGGGTTCGGCTCCGGCAGATCCGGGCAGCCCGACCAGCAGTCCGGCGCCCAGCAGCATCACTGCGACCGAAGCCGGTACGCGCACACGCATCCGCAACCCCTCGCCGACCGAACGATTTCCCCTACCCGCGACCTCGTCGCGCGGACAGCACCCGCGCCGACCCTACCCGGGCGATGCCGCGCCACGGCGGTTATCGCGTATCCGGGGTGTCCGGCGCGGCCTATTCGGTCTCGGCCTCGAAACTCAGCACCGTCGAACCGATCCGGATGAGTTCCCCGCCGAACAGCATGGTGCCGCTGTCGACGACCTCGTCGTCGACGTAGATGCCGTTGGCCGAGGCCAGATCCTTGATCAGCATCCCGGCCCGGCTGGGCAGCACGTGCGCGTGATAGCGGCTGACCTTCGGATCGTCGAGGATCAGATCGTTGTCGGTCATGCGGCCGATCTTCAAGCCGCCCTTGGCGATCGGCACCACCCGGCCGTCCGCCAGCCGCAGGCGTCCGGCGCGGGCGCTGCGCGGGGTTTCGGTGACGGTTTCGGTCATCGCCTTGGCCATCCGCTCGACCTGGGCGATGGCCATCGTGTTGAGCGGTTCCTGACGCAGCACGCGCTTCTCCAGTTCGGCCAGCGCCGGCCCCGGATCGATGCCGAGTTCGTCGGCGAGGACCGCACGCACCCGGCGGCAGGCCTCCAGCGCGTCGGCCTGGCGTCCGGACAGGTACAGCGCGGTGATGAGCTGAACCCACAGCGGTTCCCGCATCGGGTGCTCGTTCGTCATCGCCACCAGTTCGCCGACCACCGACGAGGCTCGGCCACAAGCGATTTCGGCATCGATGCGGGCGGAGGCGACGAGCAGGCGTTCCTCGTCCATCGCGGTGGCGAAGGTGTCGGCGAAGCGGGTGCCGGACAGATCGTCGAGGGCTTTGCCGCTCCACTGCTCCAGTGCCGCACCGTACAACCGCGACGCGCGCTCGTGGTCGCCCGCCGCGGCGGCCTCGATCGCGGCCTTGTGGGTGGCCTCGAAGCGGCCCAGATCGCATTCGTCGTCGGAGATCTCGAGCCGATAGCCGGAGGATTCGGTGCGCAGCACCGCGGCCGAGTCGACTCCCGAATTGCGCAGCGCCTTACGGATATTGGAGACGAAAACCTGCAGGCTCGCCTGATAGGAGTCCGGCGGTTCCTCGTTCCAGACGATATCGGCCAACGCCTGCGAGGAGACCGCACGCCGCCGGTTGACGGCCAGGGCGGCCAGCAGCGTCCGCGGTTTGGGGCCGCCCACCGCGACGGCGGCGCCACCGACCGACAGTTGTACGGGACCGAGTACGCGGACATCGAGACCGGTGGGCGGAACAGGTTGGGGGCCGGTCGGATCGCTCACCGGTCTCGTTCCTCGCCTCGACCCGATACCCGGCACAGTGCCCATCTGCTCACGGAGATGATCATCCCGTGCCGCTCCGCATGGGACAACCCGTCCCCACGGCGGCCGCGAATGCCGAGGGTGCGCCGCCCACCGGGCGACGCACCCTCGTTCCGCTTCCGGAACTACTACTTCGCGCTGACCGACTTACCGGCCGAACGCAGGTCGTTGCAGGCCTCGATGACCCGCTCGGCCATCGAGGTCTCGGCCTTCTTCAGGTAGCTGCGCGGGTCGTAGGTCTTCTTGTTGCCGACCTCACCGTCGATCTTCAGCACACCGTCGTAATTGGTGAACATGTGCGCCGCGATCGGACGGGTGAACGCGTACTGGGTGTCGGTGTCGACGTTCATCTTCACCACGCCGTACTTCAGCGAGTCGTCGATCTCCGACTTCAGCGAACCCGAGCCGCCGTGGAAGACGAAGTCGAACGGCTTGGCGCCGTCGCCCAGGCCGAGCTTGGCCGCGGCAACGCGCTGCCCCTCGGCCAGCACCTCGGGCTTGAGCACCACGTTGCCCGGCTTGTAGACGCCGTGCACATTGCCGAAGGTGGCGGCCAGCAGGTACTTGCCGTTCTCACCGGCGCCCAGGGCGTCGATGGTCTTGGCGAAGTCCTCCGACGAGGTGTAGAGCTTCTCGTTGATCTCGGCCTCGACACCGTCCTCTTCGCCGCCGACGACGCCGATCTCAACCTCGAGAATGATGTTCGCCGCGGCCGCCTGCTTCAGCAGTTCCTTGGCGATCTCGAGGTTCTCGTCGATCGGGATGGCCGAGCCGTCCCACATGTGGGACTGGAACAGCGGGTGCTGCCCGGCCTTGACCCGCTCCTGCGAGATGGCCAGCAGCGGCCGCACGAACCCGTCCAGCTTGTCCTTCGGGCAGTGGTCGGTGTGCAGTGCGATCGTCACGTCGTACCTGGCTGCCACCACATGAGCGAACTCCGCCAGCGCGACCGCACCGGTGACCATGTCCTTCACACCCTGGCCGGAACCGAATTCGGCCCCGCCGGTGGAGAACTGGATGATGCCGTCACTGCCGGCCTCGGCGAACCCGCGGATGGCCGCGTTGATGGTCTCCGACGAGGTGCAGTTGATCGCGGGGAAGGCGAAGGAGTTCTCTTTGGCCCGACCGAGCATCTCGGCGTAGACCTCCGGAGTCGCGATGGGCACTGAGTGACCTCCGTATGTGTGCTGCGAACAACAATTCTGTCAGCCCATACCCTAAGTTCATGGCCCGTTGTCGCGAAAGGCGGGATGGGGTCGGGCGCGCTTGCGGCGGACTTGCCGGGCCGGGCGCGCACCCGCGTCGACCCCCGGGAGCGGTCCGAAACTCGGTTGACCGAAATTCGCCACCGCCTGAGAGGTTCCCGTGAGGTTCGGTGAGATCGCGCGGTGACCGGTACTGTGGGGCCCGTGACCACGCTGGCCATCACGAATACCCTCGCCGACGGATTCTCCGTCCACAAGCTGCTCGACCCCATGTATCTGCTGACCGATACCTGGATGTCGAATGCGGTGCTGCCGGCCATTCTGGTCATCGTCTTCATCGAGACAGGGCTGCTCTTCCCGATCCTGCCGGGCGATTCGCTGCTGTTCACCGGCGGTCTGCTCGCGGCGGTCGAACATCCGCCGGTATCGATCTGGGTGCTCGTCCCGGCCGTGGCGGTGACCGCGATCGCCGGCGACCAGTGCGCCTATTGGATCGGCCGTGCCATCGGGCCCGCGCTGTTCCACAAGGAGGACGGGCGCTTCTTCAAACAGCGCTACATCACCGAGACACACGCGTTCTTCGAGAAGTACGGCCCGAAGACCATCATCCTGGCCCGGTTCGTGCCGATCGTGCGGACCTTCATGCCGGTGCTCGCGGGCGTGTCGAAAATGGATTACCGCAAATTCCTCACCTTCGACATCATCGGTGGCATTCTGTGGGCCGGCGGCATCACGGTCCTCGGGTACTTCCTGGGGAACGTCGGGTTCATTCGCGATCACGTCGAGGCCATCTTCCTGCTGATCGTGTTCGTCTCGATCCTGCCCGCCATCATCTCCGTGGCGAAGAAGCTGCGTAACCACGAGCCGGTGCTCGAGATCGAGGAGCCCACGATGTCCGTACCGACGAACGAACCCACGCACTGACACCATTGCCTGCTACGCCGTTACCCCTTGCACTGGGCGGATTCGATCCGCTGCAGTCCGCCGGGCCGACACTCGTCTGGACCGTCGTCCTGGTCTTCGTCTTCCTCGAGTGCGCGGTGATCATCGGCCTGTTCCTGCCCGGCGATTCGATGCTGCTGACCGCCGGCATCATCTTCGCCTCCCACGAGACGGGGCATACGCAGGTGTGGGCGTTGGTGGTGGCGACCATGCTGGCGGCCATCGCCGGTAATCAGGTGGGGTATGTCATCGGCACCCGCACCGGCCATCGCCTGATAGCCCGCAAGAACGGCAAATACGTCAACGCCGAGAATCTGGCCCGGGTCTCGGATCTGCTGCATCGGCACGGGTTCGCGGCAGTGCTCATCGCCCGCTGGATTCCGTGGGTACGCACGCTGTGCCCGCTGGTCGCGGGGGCGGCCGGAATGGACCATCGCCGCTACACCGTCGCCAGTTCGATCGGCGCGGTGATCTGGGCGCCGATTCTGCTGCTGCTCGGCTACTACACCGGCGGCTACCTGAACAAGGTGTCCTGGCTGATGCCGGCCGTGAGCGGCTCGCTGGTCGTGGTGCTGATCATCGGCACGGTCATCGGGCTGCGGCAGTACCGGGCGGAGATGTCGCGGCCGGCCGAGGACTTCGATGTCGATCTCGAGGGCCACGACGGCCAGACCTTCGACGCCAAGACCTTCGACGCCGAGGGCTTCGACCGGCAGGCTTTCGATTCGGATGCCCTGGACACGCTGCCGCTCGAGATCCGGGCCGCCGACTATCCGGACACCGTGCCGCTGCGCACCGTCCGCCCCGAGCGCACGGCCGCCGCAGGGCCCGCGCGCATCGTGTGGACCGATCCCCGGCACTGACCGGCCGAGGGGCGGCGTCAGAGTCCGGCGGCCGTCACCACCTGCGCGGCCTCCATCAACATCCAGCCCGACAGCTGCACCGACAGATCGCGTTCCGGTGTCCGCGACGAGGTGACCGAACCTCCCGAGGTCGGCCGTCCGGCGCCGGCGGTGCCGCCCGGCAGCCGTGCCGGTTCGTTCCAGTCGTGGCCGAACAGCGGATCGCCCTCGACCTCGAGCCGGCGGTCCCAGGCCGCGCGGGCCGACGCCTTCACGATCGCGGCCGCCGAGCGGCGGGCCGATCGTTGCGGCATCTCGTCGCCGGGCAGCATGATCGCCACCAGCGCGAGATACCGGGCCAGAATCCCGTTGAACAGACCGCCGTCGCCCCCGCCCCCGCCGGTGACGACATTCCGTTCCGTCATGTGGTCCTCGATCGCGCGGAGCAGTAGCTGCACTCGGGCGAGGTGACGAGCGTCTCCGGTCCGGACGGCCAGTTCGGTTTCCAGTCCGAGGACCACGCCCTGGCAGTAGCTGAACGTCGGCCGTTCGATCCGGCCCGAGGGCAGGTGGATTCCGTCGAGGATCAATCCCGTTTCCGGATCGCGCAGCGTGGCATCGATCCAGTCGGCGATCTGCGCGGCGCGCTCGTGATGCCCCAGGCGGGCGAGGGCGATGGCGGCCGGGCCGTTGGCGGGCGCGTTGAAATAGTCGGCGCCCTTGCGCCACGGCACCGCACCGATCTCCGGTTGCCACCCCGCCATGAGCTGCTGCTCCAGCGCGATCAGCCCGCCGCGCACCTCGGTGCGGCCCTGCGTGCGTTCGGCGCGCTCCAAAGCAATGGCGAGCCAAGCCATATCGTCGTAGTAGTTGTTGGTCCAGCCGGTGATGTTGCGCAGCCGGAGCGCATGCGCGACAGCGGCGATGCGCGCGGTGCGGACCGGCGTGGGCTCTCGGTTGGCGGCATCGACGGCACAGTCGATCAGATGGGCCTGCCACCAGTAGTTCCAGTTCAGAAACAGCCGCTCCCCCCGGGTGGCGGGCCAGCCGACCACGCCCAGCTCGGCCCCCGGCAGCAGCCACAGCCGCCGCAGATGCCGGGACACGATCGCCGATTCGGCCGCATCGGCTCGCTGCGCCCAGATCTCGGCGCCCGGCTCGGCAGCGGAATCGACTCGTGCGCGCCCCCGCCGCAGATGCGGACGCGGTTGCACGTCGTCGCTCCGCGAGTTCATGGGTACATCGTGCCAGTCCGAGCCCCGATTTCGCGCCCGATTTGTTACGCGATCGACTCGTGTCCGCGACGTGCCGAGCCGAACCGGCAGCCGCGGCGCGTCAGCCCGGTTCCGCGGCATCGGCCGCGCGATCCAAACGTGCTGCGAGAGCGCGGGATCGGTCGCGGAACGCGGGCGGCTCCTCGATCACGAAATCGGCGTCGAGGAAGGCGAGATTGAGCACCAGCCATTCGAACGAATCCACCCATGTGGTGATCCGGCAGCGCCGCGGTCCGCGCGACTCGATATCGCAGTCCTGGAATTTCAGGATGTCGGCGACCGATGCGGCGGGAGCGGCGACGGTGACGACCGCGCGATGCCGGCCTGCGGTGAGCTCGCGCCGCAGATAGCCGGCGGCCGTCTCGGCCGGTAGGGGTCGCGGCTCGAAAAATGTTCCGGTAGCGGCGATATCGGCCATGCGATCCAGGCGGAAGGTGCGCCAATCCCCGCGGTCGCGGTCCCAGGCCAGCAGATACCAGCGCAGATGCTGATACACCTGCCGATACGGCTCGACCCGGCGCCGGGCGATGACGCCGGTGCGGGTGCGGTAGTCGAAGACGAGATGTTCGTGGTCGGCCGCGGCCCTGGCCACGAGCGCCAGCACCGCCGCGTCCACCGCGGGCGCCGCCACCGCCGCTGTCTCCACCGTCGCCCGCACCGCGTTCGCCCGGCCCCGCAACCGCTTCGGCAGCAACTGGTCGATCTTGCCGAAGGCCCGGAGAGCGGCGGCGCCGATATCCGACTGGCGCTGGGGTTCCGACTGGCGCTGGGGTTCTGACTGACCCTCCGACGTAGCCGCGAGCATGCCCAGGGCGACGACCGTGGCGACGGCCTCGTCGTCGTCGAAGACCAGCGGCGGGAGGATACGGCCGGCGGTGAGCTGGTAGAAGCCGCCCGGGCCGGGCTGGGTGATGACCGGATAGCCGTATTCGCGCAGCCGCTCGACATCGCGGCGGACCGTGCGCGGACTGGTCTCCAGGCGGGCGGCCAGTTCGGCGCCGGTGTAGCGGCGGCCGGTCTGCAGATAGGCGAGCAGATCGAGCAGGCGGCGAGTGGCGCTCATGACTCCATCCTCCGCGAATTGCGGTCACAAGTTGTCCACATCTGTCCCTAGCGTCGAGATATGACTTCGATCCGCATTCGCGCAGCGCGCACCAACAACCTGAAAAGTGTGGATATCGACCTACCGCGGGGTCGGCTGGTGGTGTTCGCCGGGGTCTCCGGTTCGGGCAAATCGTCGCTGGTGTTCGACACCGTCGCGGCCGAGGCGGGATATCAGGTGAACGAGACCTATCCGCCGTTCGTGCGCAATCGGCTGCCGCGGTGGACGCGACCCGAGGTGGACCTGATCGACGGACTCTCGCCGGTGGTGGTGATCGATCAGAAGCGGCTCGGCGGCAACGCCCGTTCGACCGTCGGCACCATCACCGACGCGTACACCTATCTGCGCCTGTTGTTTTCGCGTATCGGGCAGCCGTACGTCGGGGAATCCAATCACTTCTCGTTCAACGATCCGGCCGGAATGTGCCCGGCCTGTTCCGGTCTCGGCGAAACCCTCGTTCCCGATATGGAGCAGGTGCTCGACCCGGATCTCTCGCTGGAGCAGGGCGCGATCCGGCTGCCCGGCTTCGCGGCCGGCCAGTACTGGTACCGCCGCTACGCCGAACTCGGGGCCTTCGATCCGACGGTGCCGCTGCGCGACTGGACGCCCGCCGAACGCGACGCGCTGCTGCACGGCGGGCCGGCCGCCGCTGCCCTCCGACCACGGCCGCCGAAGGACTACGAAGGGGTGATCGAATTGTTCGAGCGGGTGTATCTGCACACCTCCGACAACCTCTCCGAGCGCAAACAGGCTGTGCTGCACCGGTTCACCCGTTCCGGCCCTTGTCCGGAATGCGACGGGCAACGGTTGAATCCGGCGGCCCGCTCGGCGCGGATACTCGACCGCACCATCGTCGAGATGAGCCGGATGGAGATCGGTGAACTCGCGGACCTGATCACCGAGGTGCACGCCCCCGAGACGATGTCGGTGGTGTCCGCGCTGCACGAGCGGCTGAGTGCCCTCGCGCACATCGGCCTCGGCTATCTGTCCCTGTCGCGTCCGACGACGACGCTGTCCGGCGGAGAATCACAGCGCATCAAGACCGTGCGCCATCTCGGCAGCAGCCTCACCGAAATGCTGTACGTCTTCGACGAACCCACCGTCGGATTGCATCCGCACGATGTGCGGCCGATGACCGAACTGCTGAAATCGCTGCGGGACAAGGGCAACAGCGTCCTGGTGGTCGAACACGATCCGGATGTGATGCGGGTGGCCGACCATATCGTCGAGGTCGGCCCGGGAGCCGGAGCGGACGGCGGGCGGATCGTGTTCACCGGCGACTTCGAGCGGTTGACGAGCGCGGACACACCGACCGGGCAGGCGTTGCGAATCCGGCGCACCGGCCGCACACCACGGGTGCCGACCGGAAAACTGCGCATCGACAACGCGACTCGCAACAATCTGCGCGACCTTTCGGTCGACATCGCGACCGGTGTGCTGACCGTCCTCACCGGCGTCGCGGGTTCGGGTAAGTCGAGTCTGGCCGCGGAACTGGTGCAGCGGCATCCGGCGACCGTGGTCGACCAGCGTCCGGTCGGCACCAATCGCAGGTCCACGCCGCTCACCTACGCCGGCATCGCCGGCGCGGTGCGCACGCTGTTCGCGAAGCGCAACGGGGTGAGCGCCGCGCTGTTCAGCGCGAACTCCGAGGGCGGCTGCCCGGTGTGCGAGGGCGCCGGCGTGATCTACACCGATCTGGCGTTCATGGACGGTCAGGAAACGGTGTGCTCGGCGTGCGGCGGTCGCCGGTTCACCGATCGGGTGCTCGGTTACACCGTCGACGGCCTGACCATCGCCGATATCGACGATCTGACCGTCGCGGAGGCCATCCGGCGACTGCCCGCGGTGGCGCGCGGCCTGCGGCATCTCGACGAGGTCGGACTCGGTTATCTGCGGCTCGGGCAGTCGCTGACCACGCTGTCCGGCGGGGAATGCCAGCGGCTGAAGATCGCCAAGGAACTCGCGCGCGGTGACCGGCACACCCTCTACGTCCTCGACGAGCCGACGACCGGGCTGCATCTGCGCGATATCGATACGCTGATCCAGCTGTTCGACCATCTGATCGACCGGGGCAACACCGTGGTCGTCATCGAGCACAACCTCGACGTCGTCCGCGCGGCCGATCGGGTGATCGACCTGGGACCGGGGCCCGGCCGGCACGGCGGCCGGATCGTCTTCCAGGGAACCCCGGACGATCTGCTGCGCTGCCGCGAATCCGCGACGGCCGCGGCACTGCGTGAATCGCGATGATCACCAGGAGCGTTCGAGGTCCGCGTGCTGGGTTATCCACGCGTGCATGGCGATTCCGGCGGCGACGCCCGCGTTGATGCTGCGGGTCGAGCCGAACTGCGCGATCGACACCGTCATGGCCGCGGCCCGTTTGGCGGCCTCGGTGACGCCCGGCCCCTCCTGACCGAACAGGAGCAGGCAATCACGCGGCAGCGCGGCGGTTTCCAGCGGCACCGATCCGGGCACGTTGTCGACGGCCACCACGGTCAGATGCTCGCGCTCGGCGAACTCCAGCAGTTCGGCGATATCGCTGTGATGCACGATGTGCTGGTACCGGTCGGTCACCATCGCGCCGCGGCGATTCCAGCGGCGGCGCCCGACGATGTGGACCGCCGCGGCGGCGAAGGCGTTCGCGGTGCGCACCACCGTGCCGATATTGGCGTCGTGCCCGAAATTCTCGATCGCGATGTGGAACGGATGGCGACGGGTGTCGATATCGGCGACGATCGCCTCCCGCGACCAGTACCGGTAGGCGTCGACGACGTTGCGGCGGTCGCCGTGCGCGAGCAGTTCCGGGTCGAGGCGCGGATCGCCGGGCGGCTCGGTGCCGAATTCGTCGCGCCACGGGCCGACGCCGTGCGGATGTTCACCCCACTCGGTCGGGCCCGGCACCTCGCCGTCCGATGGATCGGGCAGCGGCTGGAGCGGGTGATTCACGCCGGTCATCGTAGCCGCGCCCGGTACCGTCGGATCCGATGGTGGTGCTGTCCACACCGTCGATCCGCCGGTCTGCTCCCTCGTCCCGCGGATCGTCGCCGACCAGCATGGAAGCTATGACCGAGACACTCGCCGAACCGACGCTCGTCCTCGACCGTCCGGACTCGCGCCCGACCGCCGGGTCGGTGCTGCGGGCGATCCTGCGCGCCCCGTTCGAGGCACGGACCTGGAAAGAGCTGGCCTACCTGATCGTCGCCGCGATCCTGGGCTGCCTGGTGCTGGCCTATCTGTTCGCCGGCTACGGCGTGGGACTCTACAGTTCGATCCTGATCATCGGCGCTCCGCTGCTGGCCGGGGTGCTGCTGGGTGGCCGGATCTGGGGACGGATCTACCGCGCGGTGGGTGCGGCGCTGCTGACCGCCGATCTGCCGGCGCCGCCGGACTTCACCGCCCGGCCCGGACTGGTGGGCTGGTTCCGCAGCGTCTTCAGCGATCGCACCGCGTGGCGGGCGCTGGTCTTCCTGGTAGCCGAGGCGATTCTCGGCGTGTTCGTCGGATATGTGGTGCTGACCGTGATCGCGGTGACGGTCTTCACCGCGATCTCCCCGATCCCGTGGGCGGTCTTTCACCCCGTGAATGTGGATCCGCAAGGGCGCGAACATCATTCGCTCGCGCAGTTCGGCGACTACTACATCGACACCTGGCCGCGGGTGCTCGGACTGGCCGCACTGGGGATCATCGGCTGCTTCCTGCTGCCGTGGCTGGTGCGCGCGGTGTGCTGGGCGCATCGTGGACTGATGCTGACACTGCTCACACCGACCGCCCGGGATCGGCGAATGGCCGAACTGCAGGAGAGCAGGCGCGTCGCGGTCGAGGATTCCGCGGCGACGCTGCGCCGGCTGGAACGCGATCTGCACGACGGCACCCAGGCACGGCTGGTGAGTATCGCGATGACGCTGGGTCGTGCCGAGGAACGGCTCGCCGCGGGCGCCGATCCGGCCGCGCTCATCGCCGATGCCCGCGCGAGCTCGAAGGACGCCATCGCCGAGCTGCGGGAACTGGTGCGCGGCATCCATCCCCCGGCGCTCGAACTGGGGCTGGAACCGGCGCTGGAGACGCTGACCGCGCGGTGCGCGATACCGGTCGAGCTGCGTGTCCACCTGCCGCAGCGACCCAGTCCGGCGATCGAGGCGATCGCATACTTCTCCGTCGCGGAACTGCTCACCAATGTGGTGAAACATTCCGGGGCGAGCGCGGCGTGGGTGTCCGTCGCGCCGTCTGGTGCGGCCACGATGATGGTGAGTGTGCGCGACAACGGTCACGGTGGGGTGCGGCAGCCCGGCCCGGTCGCCCGGGAATCCGGGTCCGATGCCGACGCGCCGACCGAGCGGCTGGTCGGCGGCGGCCTGTCCGGTCTCGCCGCGCGGGCGCGGGCCGTCGACGGCGATCTGAGCGTCGACAGCCCGGTCGGCGGGCCCACGAACATCACGATCACCCTGCCGATCGCGGGGCCGCAATGAGTACGGCCGAGGCCGCGACCGGGCGTCACGCCGAGCCGCTGCGCATCGTGATCGCCGAGGACAGCGCGATCCTGCGGGACGGTCTGGCCGGGCTGCTCACCGACCGCGGGCACGAGATCGTGGCCATGGTCGGCGATGCGATCCGGCTGAGCGAGATCGTGGCCGAGACCCGCCCCGACGTCGCCGTGGTCGATGTGCGGATGCCGCCCTCGTTCACCGACGAAGGTCTGCTCGCCGCCATCGAACTGCGCAGCAAATTCCCCGGCACCGGCGTCCTCGTCTTCTCGCAATGGGTCGAAACCCGCTACGCCACCGAACTTCTCGCCGGCGGCGCGGGCGGTGTCGGCTACCTGCTCAAGGATCGGGTGGCCGACGTCCGCGAATTCGTCGACGCCCTGCAGCGCGTCGCCACCGGCGGCACCGCCCTCGACCCCGAGGTGGTGAGCCAGCTGTTCGGCGCTGCCCGGCAACAGGATTCGCTCGCCCGCCTCACCCCGCGCGAACGCGAAGTCCTGGAGCTGATGGCCCAGGGCCTCACCAACGCCTCGATCGCCACCACCCTCACCGTGACCGAACGCGCGGTGGAAAAACACATCGGCAACATCTTCCTGAAGTTGGATCTGCCCCCGTCGGACACCCACCACCGCCGGGTGATGGCCGTGCTGCGCCTGCGCGGATAGCGCGTCGACAGCGGGTCGCCGCTGGACTGCCCGGGGTTTGTCGGTCACCCGGTCGAGATCTTGTCGCCAGGTTGCCGGCGCACCGATCGCGTCACCAAACTCGCCGAATACGCCGAGGTCGGAATCACGCACTACCGGCTCGTCGATCTCGACGCACCGCCTACGCTCACCGCCTACCGATTGGTCGGCGACCATTACGAGCTGGTCGCGGACAATCGCTCGGAGGTCCGGCTCGATCTCTCCGGGTCTCCGGTGGCCATTGATTTGCACGCGCTGAACGGATCCCGAGCCGAATAGACAAGATCGGCGAGGGGCCGGGCGGCTGCCGTGTGCGGGGAGCGCGCCGGGCTCGGGACCGTCTCGGACGGTTGGCCGAAACGTGTCTGTCCGTTATGTGCTATCCGGGCCGGATGGGAGGGGTGGGGCTTATTCTTGAGGTATCCGCGGGGTGGTGGAGGCGGTTATGGACCACGTACGCATTCTTCGGACCGTGCTCGGGGTGACGGTCGGGTATGTGATTGTGCTCGGGCTGTGGCTGGGGTGGGTACATCAGCACACGCCGCCGGGGACCGAGCCGTATCAGATCATGGCGTTGGTGGGGGCGTTCGGATCGTGTGTGGGGATCGGGATGCTGCTGGCGCAGCGGCCGACGCGGTCGGATCGGCGGTTGTTGCGGCACGGGTTGGAGGGGTGGGCGACCATCGAGCGGGTGCATCCGCTGCAGTGCACCGATCACCACACGGAACTGACCGAACTCGATCTGGAGCTGACGGTTCCGGGGTCGGAAACCTATCGGGGCACGGTCGTTTTCGATGTGGCGCCGATCGACCGGCCGAGAATGCATGTGGGCGAGACGATTTCGATCCGGGTGGACCCGGCCGACCGCGATCGGATCATGCTCTGCCTGTGAACCGCGCGGCCTGCAACAACGGTGTGGCTCAGTCGAAGTCGGCCGGCGCGGTCAGCAGATACTGGGCGCCGGCATAGGTCGCGAGGATGACGGCTTCGCTCGCACGGCGGGAGCGGGACGTGCGCGCGAACAGCCGACGCAGCACGATCAGGCCGTCGGAGAGCGTGAACAGCAGGGCGCCCAGGGCCAGGCGGCTGCGTGGGTCGCGTCCCGGAACCACGGTTCCGGCAACGACTTTCGCGCCGGGAGCCAGTGCCGGGTCGGAGGCGAGGGTCGCCGCCGTACCCAGCGTCGCACCGTAGGCGGTCAGCGGCGCGGCGATGCGAGGCGCGCGCGCCCGCAACAGCGTGGCGGCGCCGAGCCACGCGAACACCCGCGGCGCCGCGACCATCGGATGCGGCCGCGCACCGCGTCGCCACCACAGCGCCGAATATCCGCACTGCATGACCGCGAAGGCGGACGCGCCCGCGACCAGTCGGCGGTCGTCGTCGGGATCGATCAGAAGGATGTCGCCGACGGTGGCCGCCGCCAGAGACCCGAGCAGGAGAGCCCGGTCGGATTGCGACTGTCCCCGGTCATCCGTCCCGCGAGCAGGCTCGGCGCCGCCACGGCCGGCCGACTGGGAGCCGCGCTCGCCTCCTCCTCCGTCCGCCTCACCAGCGGAGACCTCACCAACGCTCGACGCGCGCCCCGCGTGCACCGCATCAGCCGCCAGCAGGGGCATGAGCAGCGGCTTCGTCGCCCACTGCCACCGGTCCCGCCCGGTGGCCGCGCCGAGGACGGTGATCACCGCGGCACCCACGTACGCAGCACGGAACGGTCGCGCCATTCGGAATCTCCTCATCAATCCACGACGACGGTGGACCGGTGCGACGATCGCGACCGGCCTGCTCAGAAACTGGGTTCGATCGGCTTGGGCGGGAGGGTGACCACCTGGCCGGCGTAGCTGAGCCCGGCGCCGAAGCCGAGCAGCAGCGCCAGCTGTCCGCCCTTGGCCTTTCCGGTCACCAGCATCTCCTCCATGGCGAGGGGAATGGACGCGGCGGAGGTGTTGCCGGTGTTCTCGATGTCGTTGGCCATCGGGATATCGTCGGCGAGGCCGAGGTTCTTCTTCATCAGCTCGTTGATGCGGGCATTGGCCTGGTGCGGTACGAAGACCTCGATATCCTCCTTGGCCACACCCGACACCTCCAGCGCGGTCGACAGGGCGCGGGGCAGAGTGACCGCGGCCCAACGGAACACCCGCGGACCCTCCATCCGCAGCGCCATCCGGCCCACCGGCTCCACCTCGGGATCGGTGCCCTGCAGCCGCTCGGCCCTGTCCATGTAGTCGAAGAAGTTGACGTCCTGGGAGATCGCCTCGGCGCTCTCCCCGTCGCTACCCCACACCGTCGGGGAGATGCCGTTGACGTCGCTGGGGCCGACCACGACGGCGCCGGCACCGTCGCCGAAGATCATGGCGGTGCCGCGGTCGGTCGGGTCGAGGCCGACCGTCATCGTTTCCGCGCCGATGACCAGCACGTATTCGGCGGAACCGGCCCGGATCAGGTCGGCCGCCACACCGAGGGCGTAGCCGAAGCCGCCGCAACCGGAGGTGAGGTCGAAGGCCGGGATGCCGTTCATCCCCAGATCGAAGGCCACCGAGGGTGCGCCGTGCGGGGTGAGCTTGAGCCAGCTGGAAGTGGCGAGGATCAACGCGCTGATCTTGGTGCGGTCGATACCGCTGTTGGTGATCGCCCGCTCACCGGCGGCCGCCGACATGGAGCGCAGGGTCTCGTCACCGCTGATCCAGCGACGATTGCGGATGCCGGTCCGCTCGAAGATCCACTCCGGAGTGGAATCGAGAACCTCGCAGACGTCGGCGTTGCTGACGATACGTTCCGGCCGGTATGCCCCGATGCCGAGCATCGCAACGTTCTTGCGACCCTCGTTCACTGCAATGCTCACCACAGGAGACTCACTCGACCCTTCACACTGTTGTACATAAGACCAGCGTCCAGGCTAACCCAGGCCCGAATGTCACCCCAGAGCCAGATCCTTCAGGCCCAGAATGGAGCGGTACTCCAGTCCCTCCGCGGCAATCACCTGGTCGGCGCCGGTCTCGCGATCGACGACGGTGGCGACGCCGACCACGGTCGCACCGGCCTCGCGCAGCGCCCGGACCGCGGTCAACGGCGAATTGCCGGTGGTCGTGGTGTCTTCGACGACCAGCACCCGCTTACCGGAGATCTCCGGCCCCTCGATCTGGCGCTGCATGCCGTGCGTCTTGGCCGCCTTGCGCACCACGAACGCGTTCAGCGGGCGACCGGGGGCGTGCAGCATCGCCAGCGCCACCGGATCCGCGCCCATGGTGAGCCCGCCGACGGCCTCGAATTCCCAGTCCGACACCAACTCTCGCAGCAGGGTGCCGATCAGCGGCGCCGCCTGATGATGCAGGGTCGCCCGGCGCAGATCGACGTAGTAGTCGGCCTCCTTACCGGAGGACAGGGTCACCCGGCCGTACACGACGGCGAGCTCCCGGACCAGCTCGGCCAATCTGTCGCGGTCGGTGGTGGATTCGATCATGTGGGTTTATGTCCTTCCCCGTGCGTTGAACATGCCTCGGTTGAGCCGGGTCACCAGATTCCGCGGGATCAGCCCGGCGACAGTGGTGAGCGCCTTGTACTGCACCCCGGGCACGCTGATCACCCGGTCCTTCTCCAGATCCTGCAGCGAACCGGACACCACCTGTTCGACGTCGAGCCACAGGGGTTTCGGTAGCGACGACATCTCGATTCCGGCGCGCTCGTGAAATTCCGTGTGCACGAATCCCGGGCACAGCGCCTGCACCCGGACCCCGGTCCCGGCCAGTCCACCGGCCAGACCCTCGGTCAAGGATATGACGTAGGCCTTGGAGGCCGAATAGGTCGAGCCGCGGCCCGGTACCAGCCCGGCCACACTGGCGACGTTGACCACCGAACCCTTGGCGGCGGCGATCATCGGCGGCAGTGCGGCACGCGTCAATTGCAGCACCGCGGTGACATTGACATCCAGTTGGGCCTGCAATTCGCGCGGTTCCACGGTCCAGAACTCGCCCGAGATACCGAAGCCGGCGTTGTTGACCAGGAAGTCCACGCCCGCACCGAGCCGGTCGGCGACGGTATCGCGGTCGTGCGACCGGGCAAGATCCGCGGCCAGGATCTCGCTGCGGGTATCGAAGCGGTGCCGCAATTCCGTGGCGAGGGCGCTCAGGCGTTGCTCGTCGCGCGCCACCAGCACCAGGTCGTAGCCGAGGGAGGCCAGCCGGGTGGCGTAGCCCTGGCCGATACCGGAGGTCGGTCCGGTCACCAGGGCGACCGGACGGGTGGCTCCGGGGAGGCGGGAGGCCCCCGAGTCTGCGGGGCTATCGGTCATGGGTCGTCAACCACCTAGTGTCGGGCGGATAATCCCGGCGCCCGGACACCGGTTCGCGAACCGGACCGGTCACCGCGGTGGGGGGCCCTGATAGGG
>NZ_BAFW01000245.1 GCF_000308535.1 Nocardia cerradoensis NBRC 101014
GCGACGGGCTGCTGCTGATCAACGAAATGGGCGACGAGGACCTGCCCGACGACTGAAATCCCTACTCCTGAAAATCGCTACGCCCGAAAATCGCTACGCCGAACCCTACGCCGCGACCGGTTCGGCGACGTCCGCGGTCGTGCGCGCGAACCAGGTGCGATAGAACGCCGACACGAATCCGGCGAACAACCCGAGCGCGATGATCCCGGCGGGCAGCGGATACTCGGCCATCCACACCGCCAGATACCGGTAGGCGAGCAGCAACCCGATCAGCAGCGTGAATCCGGCGGCGACCAGCAGTGCGCGCGGCCGATCCCAGCCGCGCTCGGGTGCGCGCAGCACCGATTCGACGGTCAGGGCCAGCACGGCCCCGGCCAGCAGGTCGGCGCCGTAGTGATAGCCGAAACCCAGAGTGGCCGACAGCGTCGCGAGCAACCAGAACGTCCCGGGCCAGCGCACCCAGCGGGGTGCCGGCGCACCGTCGTTGTCGCGGCGGGTGTGCAGGAAGAGCGCGGTCGCCCAGGCGGTGTGCATCGAGGGCATGCAGTTGCGCGGCGTATACCGGTCGAACGGCATCGGCTCGGGGTGATAGTCGGTGGGCGGCACCAGATGCGGCCAGTAGTTGCCGACCTGCAGGCCGTGACCGTCCGGTCCGAAGGCGAACATCGGCCCGACCACCGGGAAGATCAGGTAGATCACCGGGCCGACCAGACCCAGCACCAGAAAGGTGCGCACCAGATAATGCCGAGGCCATGTCCCGGTGGGCACCACCTTGCGCAGTTGCCAGACCGCCACCACCATCGCGGCCACCGGCAATTCGATGTAGACCCAATGCAATACGCCGTAGACCACCGGGCCGAGGGCGTCGATCACCCGGCCCATCACCCAGGCGGGCTCACCGAAGGCGTGATCGGCCAGCACCAGATAGCGGTCGCGGACGTCCGGGCCGGCCACCACCGTGAAGTGCAGCCACACATCACCGACTTTGGTGGCGATGATCAGCAGCGATCCCAGTGCCGCCGCCCGGAGGGCGTTGCGTTTGCGCGTGCCCTCCCAGCCGAGCCAGGCGATCAGCGCCACCGCGGTGAGGGCGATGACCGCGCCGTTGCCGACGGTCAGTGGACCGCCGAGCAGCACGCGGATCGTCGCGCAGACGGCATCGACGATCACCGCCGCGCCCACGGCGAGAAACCGCCACCGCCACGACAATCCGACCAGCGCCAGGGCCAGCCCCGCCCACGGCACGGAGACCGATTTCGGCGTCCCCGCGAAATCCTCCCAGAGGCTGTGCAGCGGGCCCTCGAAGTTGTTGCGCGCGGCCAGGATCTCCAACACGATCAGCAGCGCCGGGACCGCGATGAGCAGCACCCGGACCCCGATGTGCGGCGACCACTTCCGGAACCGTCCACGGCGAGCGTCACCGAAGTCGGAACGCGGATCATCGAGCAGCACCCGATCATCGTAAACAGGTGATGAACGCCGCCCCTCGCCTAACGGAAACGTCGGCGACGGATGTGATCTGTGCCATCGGCGCGACGGGCGCTCGGCGCGACAACTTTTCCGTAAGCGATTACCAGGGCCACGCTGCCACAGTTCCCACCATGTTCACTTGGTATGTCGCTCTGCTCGCGATCAGCGGGATCGTCATGATCGCCATGGCGTCGGTGCAGCAGGGTCAGAGCAACGCGACACGATCCTTCAACGGCATCTTCGGCGGCCTCTTCCTCGGCTACGCCTGCTACCTCGCCTTCCTGTTCGACGGCGGCTCGTACCTGATCTTCTTTCACGCATTCATCGTTCCGGTGACGATGGTGGTGAACTTCTTCCGCAACCGGACGCCCCGCCCGAAGCTCACCGAAACCCAGAAGGCCTGGCGCGAATTCCAGCGCGCCGGCCAGCACCGCTAGTCGGCGCCGCCCGGTCGCCCTCGTCGTCGCGTGGCCGAAACCTGATGTCGCCCCGGCGAACCGGCGATATGGGCCACATGTCAGCGGTCCGCACGACGGATGCGACGCGTTCGGACCAGACTGCACGCATGGGTGAATACGTCGACGCGGGCGGGTTGCGGACCTACTACGAGGTGCACGGTGACGGTGCGCCGGTGGTGTTGTTGCACGGCGGGCTGGGGACGGCCGAGTCGTGGGGACAGCAGGTGGGCGAGCTGGCCCGGCACTATCGGGTGTACGTCCCGGAGCGACGCGGACACGGCAGGACCGCCGATGTGCCCGGGCCGATCACCTATGCGTCGATGGCCGAGGATACGGCCGCCTGGCTGGACGCCATGGCGTTGCGCGGCGCCCATCTGATCGGGTGGAGCGACGGCGGCGCGGTGGCCGCGCTGGTTGCCATCACACGACCGGAGCTGGTCGGCAAACTCGTTGTGATCGGCCAATATCTGTCGTTGGACGGTGAGTGGGCGTCCTCGCGGGCGGCACTGGACGGTTTCGCCGAGGACGCCGGCACCCGTGCCATGTTCGAAGGATTGCACGCGCCGCTGTCACCGGACGGTCCGGACCACTTCCCGGTCGTCTACGACAAGATCATGCGCATGTGGCGCGAGGAGCCCGAGATCCCGCTCGACGAGATCGCCCGCATCACCGCACCGACGCTGTTCATGCAGGGTGACGGCGACTGGGTGCGGGTCGAGCACAGCGCGCTGCTCGCCCGCACCGTCGCCGATGCGCAGCTGGCCGTCGTTCCCGGGACTTCACACGCGCTGCCCCTGGAAAAGCCCGAACTGGTGAACCGGTTACTGCTGGACTTCCTCGCCGACGAGCAGGTCGCCCGATTCCTCCCGGTCGGGCGCGAGTAGCGGCGGCTCGAAACGATTCAGCGCCGCGCCGACACCAGGTCCGGAGCGAACGAATTCAGGCCCATCCCTCGATATTTCGTGACCAGCCGGCGGTAGCGACGGCGATTGCGAGCCAGGGCGGTATCGGTCACCGCGGCCGGTAGCGCGCGATAGGCCACACGCAATACCGTTGCGAGAGCATGGAATTCGCGTTCCCGCCGCGGCGTCCACGGATACGGCATGAGCTCGCGCACCTGCGGATGCATGATCCCGCACCCCAGCACGATGATCACGTGCCGGATGAACGGGGCAGCCACCCGCCACAGCGGTTCGGCGATCGGCGGCAGGAAATCCGGCCGCGGCGCCGCGTCGATCGCGCCCGTGGCCGCGGCCAGAGTGGGGGTGCGCCGCAACTGCTCGGCGACCACGCGGTTGTAGTGCTCGACCATCTCGCGATAGTCGGCGATCGGCGTGGACCGGCCGGGCAGGTGCAGCGGCGCGGTGCTCGCCCGGAACGCGTCCCAGATCGCCTGATCGTCGGCGGCCGTGGGCTCGTCGCCGGTGACGGTCCGGTAGGCGTGGTACTGAACGAAGAAGGCGGAGTACAGGATCCAGTTCCACGACTCCGGCGCCAGCGC
The DNA here is from genome assembly GCF_000308535.1 of Nocardia cerradoensis NBRC 101014. Classification (GTDB taxonomy): domain Bacteria; phylum Actinomycetota; class Actinomycetes; order Mycobacteriales; family Mycobacteriaceae; genus Nocardia; species Nocardia cerradoensis. The sequence continues at coordinate 3,430 of NZ_BAFW01000245.1, forward strand.
CGAATACCGCACGCCGTCGGAGCCGACTCCCTTCACATCGCGGTGCAGTCGCAGCAACCGCTCGGCCTCTGCGAGCCGGTCGGCCTCCTCGCCTTGGTACAGGATCTGATCGGCCGCCGCGGTGCGCCGCGCCCGCCCCCACGGCTCGTCGCGCACCCGGCCGGTGACCTCCAGCGCGGCCGAGACGGCGGGCAGCATGGTCTGGTCGTACAGCCCGAGACCGAACAGCCCGAGGAAGACCGACCCGGCCACCCGCTCGAACCGTTCCACGGCAGCGCTGGGCGTGGCAGCGGCGGCGTGCCCGGACGCGGCGGGCGCCCGCGTCGACGTCTCGTGGGACACGGGGCAGGTCATCACAGAACTCCCTTGTTCCGACTAGTGTGGTGCCGTGCGGCACCACAAATAATTCTGGTGTCAGAGTGCACCAAAAGAGAGTGGTGGTCAAGATCATGAGCTCGGAAGCCGAGTCCCGAGGTCGCGCGGTGCGCGGCTACGGCGGGATCAGCGCCGCCGAACGGCGGGAACGGCGCCGCACCGCCCTGCTCGACGCGGCATTGGACCTGCTCGCCGAGGGCGGCGCGGGTGCGGTGACCAAGCGCGCGGTCTGCGCCCGGGCCCGCCTGAACGATCGCTACTTCTACGAGCACTTCGCCGATCGCGACGTCCTGGTCCAGGCCCTGGCCGGGCAGCTCACCGCGGATGGTATCGCGGCCGTGATCTCGGCCACGCTCGCCGCGGGGCCGGATCTGCGCGAACAGGTCCGCGCCGCCGCCGATGCCGCCCTCGGCTTCCTCGCCGCGGACCCGCGGCGGCAGGCACTCGTACTGGCATCCCACTCCGATGCGGCATTGCAGAGCGGCCGGCTCAGCACGCAGCGCGAGATCGCCGCCGCCATGGCCGCCGTGGTGCGGGAACTACGCCCGCCCGATCCGGCCGCCGCCCCGCTCGACCTGGATATGACCGCCTACGCCGTCGTCAGCGGCACGCTGGAACTGGTGGCCGCCTGGATCCGTGGCGAATTCCGCGCCACCCGAACTCATCTCACGGAGTTGATCGCCGCCCTGCTGCTGGCCGGCACCGCCATCACCCCGGCCGCGCCGCCCCGCTGAGGCGGGCACCGCGCCGACTCAGCTGTTGAGCTCCTTGACCAGCGCGTCCACCACCGCGACCAGATCGCCCTGCGCGGCGGCCGCCACTCGCCGCTGGCGTTGATACGACGCCCCGCGTTCGACGATATCGGGCACCCGCGCGAGTTCGTTCTCGCACTGCAGCAGCTTCGCGGTGGGCTGCAATCGGTCCAGCAGATCCATCAGATCGTCGGTGACCAGCCGCTCGTTGCTGTCGGAGTCGGTGATGATGATCGCGTCCAGCCCGTAACGCGCTGCGCGCCACTTGTTCTCCTGGACATGCCACGGCGGCAGGGTGGGCATGGTTTCCCCCGCCTCCACCCGGCGATCCAGATCCACGATCAGGCAGTGGATCAGCGCGACGAGTGCGGAAAGTTCGAAGCGACTGGGGATTCCGTCGCATACGCGGACCTCGATGGTCCCCCACTTCGGCGCGGGGCGGATATCCCAGTGCATACCGCCGAGCTGTTCGAACACACCGGTTTTCATCTGGTCGTGCACGAACGACTCGAATTGCGACCAGTTCTCGAACTGGAACGGCAATCCGGCGGTCGGCAGCTGCTGGAACATCAGCGCGCGATTGCTCGCGTACCCGGTATCGATGCCGGCCCACATCGGTGAGGACGCCGACAGCGCCAGCAGATGCGGATAGGAGAGCAGCAGCGTGTTGAGGATCGGAAAGACCTTCTCCGGGTGCGAGACTCCCACGTGCACGTGCACGCCCCAGATCAGCATCTGGCGCCCCCACCACTGGGTGCGGCTGATCAGTTCGTCGTAATGCTCGGAGCGGGTCAGCTGTTGCGTCGACCACTGGGCGAACGGATGGGTGCCCGCGCAGAACAGGTCCACTCCGACCCGGTCGGCGGCCGCGCGCACGATGTCCATCGTGGCGTGCATCTCGTCGACCACCTCGCCGACGGTGTCGTGGACACCGCTGACGAGTTCGACCGTGTTCTTCAGCAGTTCCTTGGTGACGTGCGGCGGGCCGTTGGGCGCCCGCAGATCACCGACCTGGTCGAAGACCGCGGCGGCCGTATTGGAGAGATTGCGCGTCTGTTTGTCGACGAGCGCGATCTCCCATTCGACGCCCAGCGTCGGGCGGGGCGAGCCGTTCCAGGGAACCGTTCGAGAGCCAGCCCCACCCATGACGAATCCGCTCTTACCCGATGACGCCGCAGGCGACCCGGCCGCCCGCGTCGCCGGTTGCCAGAGTCTCGGCATCGGGCCCGGGCGCGCCACCGTTGGCCTGCTGGTAGCGGTTCGGGATGTTGCCGAAGTTGTCGGCGCCGGCGTGGATCATCAGCGCCTTGCCCTTGACCTGATCCAGCGTCACGGAGTCGGTGGTGGTCACCAGCTTCGCGGTGCCGTCCTTGCCGACCTCGAGCGAGGTCAGATCGCCGCTGGACGGATGGGCGTTCGATTCGCCCACCTGGAGGTGGCCACCGGCGGAGAGGAAGTTGCCCGGCGCGCCGCCGGACGGGGCGGTGGAGTTCGGCTCGCACTTGCCGTTCTGGTGGATGTGCAGGCCGTGGAAGCCCGGCTGCAGGCCGTGCGCGTCGACGGTGATCTGCAGCTTGTCGCCCGACTTGGCGATGGTGGCGGTGCCGACCTGCGCGCCCGAGGGATCCTTCAACTGCACCGACACCGAATCGCCGGAGGGCGGGTTCTGCGCGGCGCCGGTCCCGGAGTTCTCCGCCGGACCGGCGGTACCGGTCCACACCGCGGGGGTGGTCCCCTTGACGTCGCTCGACTCCTGGCTGTTGCTGCAGGCGACCAGGCCGAAAGCCGCGATCGCCAGCATCGGGGTCACAGTCCGCCAGGACGGGCGACGGGTTGCGGAGGGGGCCATCGGAGAACTCCTTTACGAGTACCGAGTTTACGAGTAGTGCTGGTTGAACAGATTCCTTACCGGACAAGATGATGCCAGAGCCGTTGTGCACCGCACTGGTGGGGCTCGGTTGGGTTCTAGTTACCCGTGACGATGACGATGACGCCCGGCGGCGAGTCCGCGATTCCGGCGAAACGCGGCTCGGCCGATACGCCCAGCTCATTCGCGATCGCCTGGGCCGTCTCCCGTTCGTGCGGGGAATTTCCGTAGTAGACAGTTGTTTTCGCGATCACACCGCCGGGGTAGTTGCCGGTCTCGGTGACGTCGAAGCCCGCCGCGGTGAGCTGGCTCCCGGTCTTGGAGGCCAGGCCGGCGACGGTGCTGTTGTTCAGCACCCGGACCGGGACGGTCTTGTCCACACCGGCCGCGGTGCTGGTCGGGGCCGCAGTGGTCGTCGTGAGCGTGGTCGCCGGCGCCGCGGTGGTCGTGGCCGCCGTCGTCGAGGGCGTCGTGGCGGCGGCGCGGGTGGTGGTGACCGGGACGGCCGTCGTCTCGGTCTCCGACGAGGTCTCCGCGGCAGCGGAGTCGGACGTCGAATTCGACAGCGCCATCGCGCCGAGGCCCGCGAAGACGATGGCCAGCGCGATCAGCACCATCGCGAGTGCTCGCAGCGGCGGTCCACCGGAGGGCGGATTCGGGTTGCTCACGGTGTCGACCCTAGTCGCAGGGATGAGCGGGCGCGCGCATCGGACATGCGCCGGTCAGACCTGGAAGCCCAGCCGCCGCGCCGCCCGCGATTTCTGCCGGCTAGCCCGCAACCGGCGCAGCCGTTTCACCAGCATCGGATCGGCGGCCAGCGCCTCGGGCTTGTCGACGACGGTGTTGAGGACCTGGTAGTAGCGGGTGGCCGACATCGCGAACAGGTCCCGGATGGCTTCTTCCTTGGCGCCCGCGTACTTCCACCACTTGCGCTCGAAATCGAGGATTTCCAGTTCGCGGCGGGTGAGACCGTCGACCACACCGCCCTCGGGGGCTACCTCGACCACCACGCCGGAGGCGCCTTCGACCACTGCCGCGATCTCTTCGCTCGCGGAGCTGTCCTCGCTTGCGGATAGATTCCGGGCCGCTGCGCTGTCCATATCGCTCCCTCGCCGAATCAACAACGGACGACAGTCGTCGTCATTCAACCACGCGGCACACCCGTTCACCGAGGCGTCGTACGGCGTGTCGGGCCGTACACGCGGCGCCGCGTAAAGTGTGCCACCATGGCGATTCTCCCGATCCGCATCGTCGGCGATCCGGTTCTGCACAACCCGACCCAACAGGTGTCGCAGTCGCCGGCCGAACTCGCCGGCCTGATCGCGGACATGTACGAAACCCTCGACGCCGCCAACGGAGTCGGGCTCGCCGCCAATCAGGTCGGTGAATCGCTGCGGTTGTTCGTCTACGACTGCCCCGACGTACAGCCCGACGGTTCGGTGCAACGGCGGCGCGGCACGGTGATCAATCCGGTGCTGGAGACCTCCGAGATCCCCGAAACCATGCCCGATCCCGACGACGACGAGGAGGGCTGCCTCTCCGTTCCGGGTGAGCAGTTCCCCACCGGCCGCGCGAACTGGGCGCGGGTCACCGGCACCGACGAACACGGCGAGCCGGTGACGATCGAGGGCGAGGGGTTCTTCGCCCGCATGCTCCAGCACGAGGTCGGCCACCTCGACGGATTCCTCTATGTGGACGTGCTGATCGGCCGCAACGCCCGCGCCGCGAAGAAGGCGATCAAGCGCAACGGCTGGGGCACACCGGGTTTGAGCTGGGTGCCGGGCGAGGTGCCGGATCCGTTCGGACATGACGACTGACCGTCCCGATATCCCGATCGGGCGCCGGGTGGTGGTGCGGTACCGCCTGCCCGAGGGTTATCCACAGCAGTTCACGGATGTGATCGGCGAGCTCGTCGCACCGGATCCGGTGCAGATCCGCACCGCCGACGGCACCGTCGTGACCATCACCACCGATCGGGTGGTGGCGGTGAAAGCACTGGGCCCGCGCCCGATTCGGATCGGTGAGATCCGCGCGCTGGAAGCGGCGGCCATCGACGGCTGGCCCGGACTCGAACGGGCCTGGTTCGACGGCTGGCTGTGCAGCATCGGCAACGGGTACACCCATCGCGCGAATTCCGCTGTGCCGCTGGGCGAATCGGGTCGCAACGCCGCCCTCGACATGCGCACACTGCACCGCATCGGCGAGTGGTACACCGAACACGGCCTGCCGCTGCAACTTCGGCTCCCCGATCGTCTGGCGCCGGTGCCGCTGGGCTGGCGCACCTGGGGCGAGACGATGGTGCTCGGCATCGATATCTCCACGTTCGTCCTGCCGCAGGGTCCGTCGATGGTCCGCATCGACGAGGGCCCGCATCCGGCGTGGCTGGAATTGCACCGCCACCGCGGCGAGGACACCGTCGACGTCGCCGCCCCGCTGCCGGACACCGACGTGCTCACCGCGGTCCGCGACGGTGAACTCGGTTTCGCCGCGCTGGGCCTGCCGACCCCGCTGGCGATCGGCCGCGGCGCCCTCACCACCGCCCCCGACGGCCGCCGCTGGATCGGGCTGAGCTGTCTCGCGGTCGCCGCACCACACCGCCGGCACGGCCTGGGCACCCTCGTCTGCGCCGAGCTGATCAACTGGGGTTACAAACGGGGCGCCACCCACGCCTACGTCCAGGTGGAGGCGAACAACGCCGCGGCTCTCGCGATGTACCGGGAGATGGGCTTCGTGGACCACCACAACTACCGCTACGCCGCACCGGACCCCGACGCGGGCCGCCACCGGCGGGAGTGAACCGGCCGACTAATCTCGCTGCATGCGGTTGGCCACCTGGAATGTGAATTCGATTCGATCTCGCGTGGACCGGGTGGTGTCGTGGCTGGACCGCGCCGATATCGATGTACTGGCCATCCAGGAAACCAAATGCCGCGACGACCAGTTCCCGGCCGAGCGGTTCGAGGAAGCCGGCTACGAGATCGTGCACACCGGATTCAGTCAGTGGAACGGGGTGGCGATCGCCTCCCGGGTGGGCATCGACGACGTCGAGGTCACCTTCCCGGGCCAGCCCGGATTCGACAAGGACGCCGAGGCCTCGCTGCTGAGCGCGCCGGTGGTGGAGGCCCGGGCGATCGGCGCCACCTGCGGCGGCGTCCGGGTATGGAGCCTGTACGTACCCAACGGCCGCACGCTGACGGACCCGCACTACGCCTACAAGCTGGAATGGCTTGCGGCCCTGCGTGATTCCGGGCACGCGTGGCTGCGGGCCGATCCGTCGGCGCAGATCGCGCTGTGCGGCGACTGGAATATCGCCCCGACCGACGACGACGTGTGGTCGCCGGAATTCTTCGCGCACAAGACGCACACCTCGGCACCGGAGCGCGCCGCGTTCGAGGCCGTCGTGGCGGCGGGATTCACCGATGTGATGCGCCCGTTCGCGCCCGGCCCGGGTGTCTACACCTACTGGGACTACACGCAGCTGCGCTTTCCGCGCAAGGAGGGGATGCGCATCGATTTCGTCCTCGCCTCTCCCGCCCTGAGCGCCCGCGCCGTCGATGCCGGGGTCGACCGTGAGGAACGAAAAGGGAAGGGCGCCAGCGATCACGCGCCCGTGGTGGTCGAATTCTCGGAGCAGCAGCCAGGGCCGGAGGTCAGCTCTGCCGGGTCTTGATGGCGTCGTGGGAGATGTAGACGTCGTAGCTGCCGGGCATCGCGATCACCGCGTTGCCGTACGCCGAGCGGATGAACGGTTCGGTGTACCAGCTGTGATCGCGCATATCGGTGAAGAAGTCACCGTCGCCGCCGTTGAGCATGGTCTGGTGCTGGCTCACCGCGGTGCCGTCGAGTCGTTGCCCGTAGAGCCGGGTCACCTTGTAGCCGGAATGGAAGCCGAGCGCGTTGACCCACGGCTCCAATTCCACGATATCGGCCTGTAGCACCCACAGATCGCCCTCGATCCGATAGGTCTGGTGAGTCTCGTCGTGGTGGCCGTCGCCGTAGAGGGTGAGCTCCACATCGAGGGTATGGTCGCTGCCCGCAACGCTTTTCACGACGACGTGGGCGGCTTTCACCTCACCGGTCAGCCCGAGGTAGGTCTGCAGTAGCGTCACCGCCCACAGCAGGACGACCGCCACCAGCAGCACCACCAGACCGCTCGCGCCGCGCCCGATATGCCTGCGCCAGCCCGCTTTCCGGGCGCGGAGGACGGCCGTGACCAGCATCGCGATCGCGACGACGAAGAGCACCGCCAGCAATGCCTGGATCCAGCCGAAGGCTATCGGGAACACCATGCCGACAGTTGTACCCGCATTCGGGTACCACACGCGGGCGAGTCGGACACGAATACGCCACGGCCGACCGGGATTTCCCGGCCGGCCGTAGGCGCGATGAGAGCTCTGCGGTCTAGAAGGCGCCCTCTTCCAACTGCATGATGTCGGCGTCGAGGTTCTCCACCACGGCCCGCACGCCACTGAGCAGCGGCAGCTGGTTCTTGGCGAACCACGATGCGACACCGACCTTTCCGGTGTAGAACAGCCGATCCTTCTCCGACGGCTGCCCGGCCAGCGCGGCCTGCGCGACCTGGGCCTGCGCGAGCAGCCGCCAGCCGATGACGAGATCGCCCACGGCATGCAGGAAACGCACCGAACCGAGGCCGACCTTGTAGATCTCCTCCGGCGTCTGCGCGGCGGCCACCAGATAACCGGTGAGCGCGGTCGCCATCGCCTGCACATCCGCGAGCGCGGCGCCCAGCAGGGTCTTCTCCGCCTTGAGGGTGTCGGGCTCGCTCTCCACGAACTGCTGCACCAGTCCGGCGACATGCGCCAGCGCCACGCCCTTGTCGCGAACGATCTTGCGGAAGAAGAAGTCCTGCGCCTGGATCGCGGTCGTACCCTCGTACAGCGAGTCGATCTTCACGTCGCGGATGTACTGCTCGATCGGGTAGTCCTGCAGATATCCCGATCCGCCGAAGGTCTGCAGCGTCTCGGTGAGGGTTTCGTACGCCCGTTCCGAGCCGACACCCTTGACGATCGGCAGCAGCAGGTCGTTGACCCGCGCGGCGGTGTCGGGGTCAGCGCCGAAATTCGCCTGTGCCACATCGTCGTTCTGGTACGCAGCGGTGTACAGGTACAGCGCCCGCAGGCCCTCCGCATACGACTTCTGCAGTGCCAGGCTGCGCCGGACGTCCGGGTGATGGGTGATGGTGACGCGCGGGGCGGTCTTGTCGGCCATCTGGGTCAGGTCGGCGCCCTGGACGCGAGACTTCGCGTACTCCAGCGCGTTCAGGTATCCGGTGGACAACGTGCCCGCCGACAGCACGCCGACCATCATGCGCGCGTTCTCGATGACCTTGAACATCTGCGCGATGCCGTTGTGCACATCGCCGACCAGATAACCGACCGCGGGCTTGTCGCCGCCGTAGGTCAGCTCGCAGGTGGGCGAGGACTTGATGCCCATCTTGTGTTCGAGATTGGTCACCAGCACGCCGTTGCGTTCGCCCAATTCCATTGTCTGCGAGTCGAACAGGTACTTCGGCACCACGAACAGCGACAGGCCCTTGGTACCCGGACCGGCGCCCTCGGGCCGCGCGAGGGTGAGGTGGAGGATGTTGTCGGCGGTATCGCCGACGTCACCGCCGGAGATGAAACGCTTCACGCCTTCGATGTGCCAGGTACCGTCGGGCTGCTGCACGGCCTTGGTGCGACCCATGCCGACATCGGATCCGGCATCGGGTTCGGTGAGCACCATCGTTCCGCCCCAGCGGTTTTCCCAGGCGTGCTCGGCCCACCGGCGCTGTTCCTCGGTGCCCTCGCGATAGAGCACCTGGTGCATGAGCGGGCCCATATTGAAGAAGCTGGCCGAATTGTTCGCCGCGACGAGCATTTCCTGCGTCGCCCAGATCAGCGGCGACGGGGCGTCGACGCCGCCCATCCCCTCGGGCATGCCCAGCCCGGACCAGCCGGCCTCGTTGACCGCCGCGACCGTCTTGCGCAGCGGGTCGGGCACCACGACCTCGTGCTCGGCGGCATCGAACGAGATCGGATTGCGATCGGCGTCGACGAACGATTCGGCTACCGGCCCCTCGGCCAACCGCTGCACCTCGGTGAGCATTCCGCGTGCGGTTTCGGTATCCAGATCGCCGTACGCGCCGGCCTCCAGCAGCGCACCGATCCCCAACACCTCGAACAAGTTGAACTCGATATCCCGAATGTTCGCCTTGTAGTGCGACACGCTCAGGGCCTCCTCGCCGTCGTGGGATGTTCTCCGTCGGAGGTTGCCGTACCCGGGTTCACTTACGCAACCGTAACCGGCCGAGACTAGAGAATTCGGGGTAACTTATGCGGGCGGACCAGTCCATCCGCGATTCACTTTCCCCAATCGTGCGCCGCCTCGCGGTGGTTTGCTCGGAATATGCTCGCATTCGATATCCGCGAGCGGCCGCGTCCCGTCCGTACACCTGCTCCGCGGTGGCACCATGCGACCGCCATAATCGGCCTCTACCACTGCTATCTTGTTCGCCATGGCTTCGGAATCCGCGGTGCGACCGCGTCAACGGGCCCAGCATCTCGGCCCCGAACGCCGACGCCCGCAGGTTCTGGACGCGGCGCTGCGCATCGCGGCGGACGAGGGCATCGCGGCCGTCACCATCGCCGCCGTCGCCGAACGCCTGACCGTGACCCGGCCGGTGGTCTACGCCTGCTTCGCCGACCGCGTCGAACTCATCAACGCCCTGATCCAGCGCGAGGAGGGCCTGCTGCTGGCCGGCATCATGGACGCCCTGCCACCGCGCCGGGTCGAGGCCGACGAAGAGGTCTTCATCGAGGGCTTCCGCGCCCTGCTGGAGACCGTCTCCAAACGTCCCGACACCTGGAAACTGCTGCACGGCAATCCCGATCCGGCGGTGGCGAGTTCGTTCGGACGCGGGCGCAGCGTCGCGGTCGAGCGCTGCACCCGCCGGCTGCGGCCCACCCTGGAGGCCTGGGGCACGGTCGACGCGGAACGCAAACTGCCCGCACTGGTCGAGTTGTGGGTCTCCGCCGGTGAGGGCGCGGTGCGCACACTGCTGACCGAGGGCGACAAGTGGACCCCGCAGGATCTGGGCGCATTCGTCGGCGCCGCGGTCTACCGGGCGCTGCGCTCGGCCTGAGCGCTGTCGCGAAACCGCCCCTCGACTGGTATTTCTGCCGATCAAAGTTCGCACTCTCCGGCAATCGCGCTAGCTAAAATGGAAATCGGCGTCCATTCGACCAGCGACCCGGCGGGAGAGCGGTATGGCGTTCTATCGGCAACTGGGTTCCCTACCGCCGAAGCGGCACACCCAGCATCGTGACGACCGGGGGCGGCTGCTCTACGAGGAGCTGATGGGCGAGGAAGGCTTCACCGGCGACTCGTCGCTGCTGTACCACCGCGGCCTGCCGCCGGCGATCGTCGATTCCTCCGCGTGGCGGCCGCCGAATTCGCGGACCGTGCCGAACCATCCGCTGCGGCACCGGCACCTGCGGCTGCACGACCTGTTCCCCGAGTCCGTGCTCGCGCGGACCGACGTCGTGACCGGCCGCCGCCTGATCCTCGGCAACGACGACGTGCGCATCTCCTATGTGGCGGCGATGCGCGAATCCCCGTTGTACCGCAACGCGATCGGTGACGAACTCGTCTACGTCGAAGCCGGTTCGGGTGTGGTGGACACCGTTTTCGGGCGGCTGCCGGTGCGCGCCGGCGATCATGTCCTGCTGCCGCGGGCGACCACGCATCGCTGGCGGCCGGACGGACCGGAACCGCTGCGCGGCTATATCGTCGAGGCGACCGGGCATATCACCGCACCGAAACGCTATCTGTCCGCATTCGGCCAGTTCCTGGAGAATTCGCCGTACTGCGAGCGGGATCTGCACGGTCCGGCCGAACCGCTGCAGGAATCCGGGACCGAGGTCGAGGTTCTGGTGAAACATCGGCCCGGCGCCGAAATACTCGGCACCCGAATGGTTTACGCCGATCATCCGTTCGACGTGGTGGGCTGGGACGGCTGCCTGTACCCGTATCGGTTCAATATCGCCGATTTCGAGCCGATCACCGGCCGCATTCATCAGCCGCCCCCGGTGCATCAGGCCTTCGCGGGTACGAACTTCGTGATCTGCGACTTCGTACCGCGCAAGGTCGACTATCACCCGCTGTCGATTCCGGTGCCCTACTACCACTCCAACGTCGACTCCGACGAGATCCTGTTCTACTGCGGCGGAAACTACGAAGCCCGCCGCGGTTCCGGTATCGGACCGGGTTCGGTCTCGGTGCATCCGGGCGGATACGCACACGGCCCGCAGCCGGGCGCCTACGAACGCAGCATCGGCGTGGAATTCTTCGACGAATTGGCGGTGATGGTCGACACCTTCCGCCCGCTGGGCCTCGGTGAGGGCGCGCTGGCCTGCGAGGATCCGGACTATGCGTGGACCTGGTCGGGGCACGGGCCGAGTTCGGGGCGGGCGTGACCGCGACGGTGCGGCTGAACATCGCCGACGACGACCCGTTCGGGCCGGACAACCTGCCCTACGGGGTGTTCGCACCGCCCGGCGGTCCGTTCCGCGCCGGCATCCGGTTCGGCGCGCAGGTACTGGATATCGCTGCGCTGCTGGATGATTCGATCTTCGCGCGACCGACGCTGAACGGCTTCCTCGCGCAGGGCCCGGCCCGCTGGCACACCGTGCGCGAACGATTACGGGACGCCGTGCGCGCTCCGCTGCCCGCGGCCGCGATCCATCCACTGGAGTCGGTGCGGCTGAAGCTGCCGATATCCATCGGCGACTACGTGGACTTCTACGCCAGTATCGACCACGCCACCCGGCTGGGCGGCTTCCTGCGGCCGAACGGCGAACCGCTGCTCCCGAATTGGCGTCATCTGCCGGTCGGCTATCACGGGCGGGCGGGCAGCGTGGTGGTCTCGGGTACGCCGGTGCGACGCCCGTGCGGGCAGCGCCGGACCGCCTCGGGCGCACCGGAATTCGCGCCCTCCACGCGGCTGGACATCGAGGCGGAACTCGGCTTCGTCGTCGGCGTCGGTTCCGAGATCGGCACCTCGATCGCGGTGGACGACTTCGCCGGCCACGTCTTCGGCGTGGCGCTGGTCGACGACTGGTCGGCCCGCGACATCCAGGCGTGGGAGGGACAGCCGCTCGGCCCGTTTCTCGGCAAATCGTTCGCCACCTCGCTGGCGGCGTGGATCACTCCGCTCGCCGCGCTGGAATCCGCCCGGATCGCGGTGCCGGAACAAAGACCCGAACCGCTTTCCTATCTCCGGGGACACCAGGATTGGGGATTCGACATCGACGTGCGGGTGCACTGGAACGGCGTCCCGGTCAGCGCGCCACCCTATCGCGCGATGTACTGGTCGGCGGCGCAGATGCTGGCCCATCTGACCGTCAACGGCGCCGGCACCCGGCCCGGAGATCTGTTCGCCTCCGGCACGATCTCGGGACCCCGGCAGGACCAGAGCGGATCGTTCATCGAACTCTCCGGCAACGGCGCCCACCCGGTCGACGTCGGCGGCTGCGAGCGAACCTTCCTCGCCGACGGGGATACGGTCCTGCTCACCGCGACGGCCCCTGGCCCCGGCGGCGCCCGCATCGCTCTCGGAGAAGTCGGCGGCCGTATTCTTCCCGCGAACCGGTGATCGTAGAATGTGATCTACAACACAATGCGTGCGATCTCATCCAGCCAGGCCAAGCCAACGGCAGCGCGGCCCACCAGGAGCAGTTATGCACGAATTCAGCCTGCCGGCTCTCTACGACGTTCCGGCCGAGGCCTCTCTCGGAGACCTCGTGTACCGCAATGCCGAACTCCATCCCGACCTCGGGGTGATCGGCCTGAAACGCGACGGCCGGTGGCACGACATGACCGCCGCGCAATTCCTCGCCGAGGTGCGAGCGACCGCCCGAGGACTGATCGCCGAAGGTGTCGGCCCCGGCGATCGGGTAGCGATCATGTCCAGTACCCGCTACGAGTGGACACTGTTCGATTTCGCGGTCTGGTGCGCGGGCGCGGTCAGCGTTCCGATCTATCCGACATCCTCCGCGGAACAGGTGCAGTGGATCCTCTCCGATTCCGGCGCCGTCGCCATGGTCACCGAAACGAACGTGCATACGGCGGTCGTGAACAAGGTCCACGAACAGGTGCCCGATCTCGCCCACATCTGGGAGATCGAGGCGGGCGCGGTCGACGTTCTCACTCGGGCCGGAACCGAGATCGACGACGCCGAACCGGACCGGCGCCGGTCCGCTGTCGGCCCGGATTCACTCGCCACCATCGTCTACACCTCCGGCACCACGGGCCGGCCGAAGGGCTGCGGGCTGACCCATGGCAATCTGCTCGCCGAACTGGGCAACACGACCGCTCGGCTGCCGCAGCTGTTCCGCACCGGCGAGTCGTCGATCCTGCTGTTCCTGCCGCTGGCTCACGTGCTCGGCCGGATCGCGGAGATCGCCGCCACGCTCGTTCCGATCAAGATCGGCTACGTGGCCGATGTCAAGGATGTCACCGCCGAACTGGGCACTTTCCGGCCGACGCTGATCCTCGGCGTGCCCAGAGTCTTCGAAAAGGTCTACAACGGTGCTCGCAGCCAGGCCCAATTGACCCACCGCGGCAGGATTTTCGAAGTCGCCGCCGCGACGGCGATCTCCTACAGCCGCGCGCTCGACCGGGGCCACGTCCCGTGGCATCTGCGCGTGCGACACGCGCTGTTCGACCGCCTGCTCTACAGCAAGTTGCGTGCCGCCCTCGGCGGCCGGGCCACGCACGCCCTGTCCGGCGGGGCTCCGCTCGGCGCACGGCTGGGGCACTTCTTCCGCGGGGTCGGCTTCACGGTGCTGGAGGGCTACGGCCTGACCGAAACCTCTGGAGCCATCACCTTCAACCCGGACGACCAGCCCAAGATCGGAACCGTCGGCCAGCCGGCGCCGGGCTGCGCGGTGCGCATCGACGACGACGGAGAGATCCTGCTCCGCGGACCCAGCGTGTTCACCGGCTACTGGCACAATCCCGCCGCGACCGAGGCCACCTTCCGCGACGGCTGGTTCGCCACCGGCGATGTCGGCTCGCTCGATGCGGAGGGCTACCTCACGATCACCGGCCGTAAGAAGGAGCTCATCGTGACCGCGGGGGGCAAGAACGTCGCGCCCGCGGTGCTCGAGGATCGCATCCGATCCCACGCCATCATCGGCGAGGCCATGGTCGTGGGCGACGGCAAGCCGTTCGTCAGTTGTCTGGTGACCATCGACACCGAGCACCTCCCGACCTGGAAGCAGTTGCACGGCAAGCCCGCCGAGGCCACGCTCACCGATCTCTACTCCGACCCCGACCTGCTGAGCTCTGTCCAGGACGCGATCGACGAAGGAAACCGGGCCGTCTCACAGGCCGAAGCCGTCCGCAAGTTCCGGCTCCTGCGGATCGAATTCAGCGAGGCCAACGGCTACATCACGCCGTCGCTGAAGCTCAAGCGCAATCTGGTCCTCCGCGATTTCGCCGACGAGATCGAAGAGCTGTACAAGTCCTAGTACAAGACCCGGCCGAGTGACGCGCCCCACGGTCGCGCGGTACCCTCGGCCGGGTACCACATCGTGCCAACGGGGGCTCGCACCAGCGGGCTGAGAGGACGGCTAGCCCATTCGGGCGGTTCAGGGCCGTCGACCGTACGAACCTGACCGGGTAATGCCGGCGTAGGGAGGATTGAGCTACATGTCGTCGAACCATGTCACCACCGGCCCCATTGCGGGCAGCGCAAAGCACTACGAGCAGATCGACGCCGACGGGACGACCCTGCGCATCCCGGTCCGCCGGATCAACCTGACCAACGGCGAACACTTCGACGTCTACGACACCTCCGGCCCGTACACCGACGATTCGGCCACGATCGACCTGGAGGCCGGACTGCCGAAGCTCCGCGCCGGCTGGACCCGGCCGGACGTGCCGGGGCCACGTACTCAGCTGGCCTGGGCCAGAGCCGGGGCGATCACTGCCGAGATGCGGTATATCGCTGCGCGCGAAGGTGTTTCGCCGGAATTGGTGCGCGACGAGGTGGCCGCCGGCCGGGCCGTGATCCCCGCCAACCACAACCACCCCGAATGCGAGCCGATGATCATCGGCAAGAAGTTCGCGGTGAAGATCAACGCCAATATCGGCAACTCCGCGGTCACCTCCTCGATCGCCGAAGAGGTGGAGAAGATGGTGTGGGCCACCCGCTGGGGCGCCGACACCATCATGGACCTGTCCACCGGTAAGAACATCCACGAGACCCGCGAGTGGATCCTGCGGAATTCGCCGGTACCGGTCGGCACCGTGCCGATCTACCAGGCGCTGGAGAAGGTGAACGGCGATCCGACCCAGCTGACCTGGGAAATCTACCGCGACACCGTGATCGAGCAGGCCGAGCAGGGCGTGGACTACATGACCGTGCACGCCGGGGTGCTGCTGCGCTACGTCCCGCTGACCGCCAAGCGCGTCACCGGCATCGTCTCGCGCGGCGGTTCGATCATGGCGGCATGGTGTCTGGCCCACCACCAGGAATCGTTCCTGTACACCAACTTCGCGGAACTGTGCGAGATCCTGGCGAAATACGACATCACCTTCTCCCTCGGTGACGGGTTGCGGCCCGGTTCGATCGCGGATGCCAACGACGAGGCGCAGTTCGCCGAACTGCGCACACTCGGCGAGCTGACCAAGATCGCGAAATCCCATGGCGTGCAGGTGATGATCGAGGGCCCGGGGCACGTCCCGATGCACAAGATCGTGGAGAACGTGCGGCTCGAGGAGGAGCTGTGCGAGGAGGCGCCGTTCTACACGCTGGGCCCGCTCGCCACCGATATCGCACCGGCCTACGACCACATCACCTCGGCGATCGGCGCGGCGATCATCGCGCAGGCCGGCACCGCGATGCTCTGCTACGTCACCCCGAAGGAACATCTGGGGCTGCCCAATCGCGACGATGTGAAGACCGGCGTCATCACCTACAAGATCGCCGCGCATTCGGCCGATCTCGCCAAGGGGCATCCGCGGGCGCAGGAACGCGACGACGCATTGTCCAAGGCGCGCTTCGAATTCCGCTGGCACGACCAGTTCGCGCTGTCGCTGGATCCCGACACCGCGCGGGAGTACCACGACGAAACGCTGCCCGCCGAACCCGCCAAGACGGCCCACTTCTGCTCGATGTGCGGCCCGAAGTTCTGCTCCATGCGCATCTCCGCCGATGTACGCGAGTACGCGGAGAAGCAGGGGCTCACCGACGTGGAGGCCATCGAGGCCGGTATGGCCGAGAAGTCGGCCGAATTCGCCGAGGCCGGCGGAAAGGTCTACCTGCCGGTCGTGTCGTGACAGCGAAAGCTGTTGTGCCGTAACGGCGCTGCCGTTGCGCTGCGCGCGCCGACGCCGCCCGCCGCCAGGGTGCGCGTCGGCGCCGCAGATGTGCCGCCGGCCCGCGGATGTCAGCTCATCGCTCGATGTTCGCGAGCGTCCGGATACCGGTGAGAATCACGCGAACGCCGTGGTCGAATTCGTCGTTCGGATCTACGGCGGACAACTTCGTGACCAGATTCGCCGTGCGCGGATAACGATCGGGGTCGACCGCCCGGTCGATATGCGCATAGGGGTTGTCGGCGCCGTAATCCGCACCGGTGCGCGCCTGCTCCTCGATCACGAATCCGACCGTGTAGTGCAGGACGATCGGGAAGACCCACCCGGCCTCGTCGGCGGAGAACCCCGCGTCCTCCAGCGTGCGTAGGGTCAATTCCATGGTGCGCCACATGGATTCATCGCTGACGTAGGTACCGGCGAGCAGTCTGCCACCGTCGCGGTGCCGCAGCATCGAACTGCGCAGGCGCCCGGCCAGTTCGGCGATCCAGTCCTGCCAGGTCTCGCCCCGGCGCGGCCCCTCCACGCGGTCGACCGCGGCGGCGAAGACCGCGCGCGCCATCACATCGAGCAGTTCCTGCTTGTTCTTGACATGCCAGTAGAGCGCCGGCGCCTGCACATCGAGCGCCGACGCCACCTTGCGCATGGTCAGTCCGTCGAGCCCGGTCTCGTCCAGCAGCTCCAGCGCGGCCGCGCCGATGGCGTTGGCGTCGAGTTTCATCGCACCTCCAGTCTGTTGCTTGACAGCTTAACAACGTTCTGGTGTCCTTAACAGCGTTAAGGGTTTAACAATGTTAAGGAGCCGGTCGTGGACACAACGGATGTAGTCGTCGCAGGTGGCGGACCTACCGGATTGATGCTCGCGTACGAATTGCGGCTGGCCGGGGTCGCGGTGGAGGTCCTGGACGCGCTGCCGGCGCGCACCGGTGAATCCCGCGCCGGAGGTATCCACGCGCACACCATGGAGATCCTCGATCAGCGCGGTCTGCTCGACGACCTGCTGCGACAGGGGCGCACACTGCCCCGGGGCCACTTCGGCGGACTCCCGCTCGAGTTCGGCGATTTCCATACCCGCTTCCCCTACACCCTGGCCGTATTGCAGTCGGTGATCGAGGGCGAATTGGACCGCCACGCGACGGCGGCCGGCGCGCCCGTGCAGTGGGATTCGCCCGTCAACGGATTCCGCCAAGACGATTCCGGGGTGGAGGTCGAGGTCGGCGGAAGCCGTCCGCGCCGGATCCGCGCCGCCTACCTGGCCGGCTGCGACGGCGGGCGCAGTGCGGTGCGCAAGCTCGCGGGCATCGGCTTCGACGGCACGGACGCGACGGTGACGGGCATGATCGCCGACGTCGAACTCGCCACTCCCCCCGCCGAGCTGTTCTTCGGCGCCCGCGGCGCGACCGGCGACTATTCGGTGATCCAGTTCGAGCCCGGGTGGTACCGGTTGATCGCCCAGTGCCACGACCGGGTGCGCGAACGTGGCACTGCGTTGACCTTCGACGAATTCCGCGACGCGTTCACCGAACTCGCGGGCACCGATTTCGGCATGCACCGCCCACGGTGGGTCACCCACTACGGCGATGCCGCCCGGCAGGCCGATCGCTACCGGGTCGGCCGAGTGTTCCTGGCGGGCGACGCCGCGCACATCCATTTCCCGGCCGGTGGCCAGGGCCAGAATCTGGGGCTGCAGGATGCGGTCAATCTGGGCTGGAAGATCGCGGCCGTGCTGCGCGGCAACGCCTCCGACGCACTGCTGGACACCTACGAATCCGAACGCCATCCGATCGCCGCGCGTGTACTGCGGAATACGCGCGCCCAGACGGCGCTGTCGCGGCCCGGTGCGCACGTGGACGCGTTGCGCGACAGCATGTCCGACCTTTTCGAGATCGATGAGGTACGCCACCGCCTCGGGCTCATGATCACCGCACTGGACATCCGCTACGACTGCGGGGACGAGCACCCACTGTGCGGCCGGCGCGTGCCGGACGTCGATATCGCGACCGCCGACGGGCCCACCCGCGTGCACGAGCTGCTGCGTTCCGGACGCCCGATTCTGTTGGTACGCAATGCCGCCGAAGTTCCCGATATCAGCGCATGGAAGGATCGCGTCGAGATCGTGTGCGCCACGGATCCGGCCACCGAATGGATCGTCCCCGGATTCGGTTCCGTTCCGGCGCCCGTGTACACCCTCATCCGACCGGACGGGTATATCGCTTGGGCCGCAAGCACTTCCACCACCGAGGGGCTGAGCGCGGCACTCGGCAGGTGGGTCGGCGCCGACCGGTGATCTCGGCGGCTACCCACGCCGCTCCATCGGCGCCCACCGTGGCGTCGCCGCTACTTCCGGGGCTGCCAGCGGGCGACGAAATCGTCGGGTTGCGGTGCGGGACCGGGGAGTTCGCCGGGGGTGCGCAGTCCGTCGAGCAGCAGCGCGAGTATGCGGTGGCGTAACTGTGCGGTTCGAGAGGCGTCGGGGAGGATGATCGCGGCGCAGGCCTCCAGGACCAGGCTGAGATCGGCGATCGTCACTCCGTCGCGGACGGCGCCGGAAACCCGCGCCCGGCGCAGTATTTCCTCGTTCAGCTCCGCGGAGCGTCGCACCTGAGGCGCGAACGATTCGTCCGGAGTGAACGTGCCGGCCAATCGCACGGTCAGCGAATGCACATCGGCGTCGACCACCCGGCGCAGGAATTCGGCGAGCACGTCGGCGTCGGACGCCGACTCGAGCGCGGCCTCGGCCTCGGCGTTGTAGCGGCACAACCCCTGGTAGCAGAGCGTGCGCAGCAGCGCCTCCTTACTCGGATAGCGGCGATACAGCGCGCTGATCCCCACCCCGGCACGTTCGGCGACGGCCGCGATCGGGGCGGTCGCATCGGCGAGGAAGACCGCGCGCGCGGCGTCGAGAATGATTCCGTCGTTGCGCGCGGCCTGCGCCTTGCGGCCGGGAAGCGCCTGGTGAGCTGGGGCGTCGGCTGGTTTCGGCATGGTTTCAGCCTAGCACTTGAAACGGAATGATCCGTTCTGATATAGTTCTATCAGAACGAAACATTCCGTTCCAATAGGAGACGATCATGACCATCCGCCCGTTCCACATCGACATCCCGCAGGACCGCCTCGACGACCTCGCCGATCGGCTGCGCCAGGCGCTGTGGCCGGACGAGCTGCCCGGCGTCGGCGACGCCTACGGCGTGCCGGGCGATCGGGTGCGCGCGCTGGCGAAGTACTGGTTGAACGACTTCGATTGGCGCGCAACGGAAGCGCGGTTGAATGCGCATCCGCAGTTCTGCACGGAGATCGACGGCGAGGATATTCACTTCCTGCACGTCCGCTCGTCGCGGCCGGATGCGCTGCCGGTGATCCTCACCCACGGCTGGCCCGGTTCGGTGCTGGAGTACCTGGACGTGATCGAGGCGCTGACCGAACCGGAATCCCCCGACCACCCGGCCTTCCACGTGGTCCTGCCGTCGCTGCCGGGCTTCGGCTTCTCCGGCCCGACCCGCAGCACCGGCTGGGACACCCAGCGCACCGCCCGCGCGTGGGTGGAGTTGATGGATCGGCTCGGTTACCAGCGCTTCGGCGCGATCGGCAACGACGGCGGGTCGATGATCTCCCCGGAGATCGGCCGGCTGGCCGGCGATCGTGTGGTGGGCGTCCACGTGACGCAGTTGTTCTCCTTCCCCTCCGGCGACCCCGCCGAATTCGACGGACTGTCCGAAGAGGATCTGGGGGCGCTCGCGCACCTGCAGTGGTTCCAGGACAACAAGATGGCGTTCAACATCCTGTGCAGCCAGCAGCCGCAGACGCTGGCCTACGCGCTGAGCGACTCGCCGCTCGGGCTGTTGGGCTGGAACGCACAGCTTTTCGGCGAAGGTCTCGATCCGGAATTCGTGATCGGCAATATCGCGCTGTACTGGCTCACCGGCACCGCGGCCTCGTCGATCCGGTTCTACTACGAGAACGCCCACGCCACCGAGCGTCCGTCCGGACCGACCACCACCCCGACCGCACTGGCCATGTTCGCCGGGGATTTCCGGTCGATCCGCCGGTTCGCCGAGCGCGACCACGAGAACATCGTCAGCTGGAATTCCTACGACGTGGGATCGGTGACCGGCGGGCCCAACGACGCGGCCGGACACTACGCCGCGCACGAGGCGCCGGAGGTCCTGGTCGGCGACATCCGGACGTTCTTCGCCCGGGTCCGGTGAATCCCCCGGCGGCTGAGCAGTCGCGCCGACTGCTCAGCCGGGGCGCGTTACCGCTGCTTCTTCCCGTCGACCGTGGTCTCCACACCCGATGGGGTAACGCCCTTGGCCTTCTTCTCCGCTCGCTTCTCCTTCAGCGACTTGCCGGATTTCTTGGACATGGTGCTGCGTGGAGATTTATCGGACATGAGGGTCCTTTGTTCGGCAGGATCCGAATGATCCTGTTGGCCCGACCGTACGCGCCCGCCCTCCCGCATCGGCGTAATGCGCCGTCAGCACGGCCGCGTGGACGCCACACTGCGGTCGCGTGCCGGCGCGTCGTAGGGTCTGTCTCGTGAAACTGCTGCCGTTGCCGGAACCGGGTACTACGCCGGTCCGGGTGCTGACGATCGCCGGAACCGACTCCGGAGGTGGCGCCGGAATTCAGGCCGATTCGCGGACCATGGCACTGCTCGGTGTTCATGCCTGCGTGGCGGTGGCCGCGGTGACGGTGCAGAACTCGGTCGGGGTCAGCGGTTTCCACGAGATTCCGCCGCAGACCGTCGCCGATCAGGTGCGGGTGGTGACCGGCGATATCGGGGTCGCGGCGGCCAAGACCGGCATGCTGGCCTCGACCGCGATCATCGAGGCCGTGGCCCGGGTCTGCGACGAGGTCGGCATCGGACGCGACGGCACAGTGCCGTTGGTGGTCGACCCGGTGGCGGCCTCCATGCACGGCGACCCCCTGCTGCACACGGAAGCCCTGGACGCGCTGCGCTCGGTCCTCATTCCGCGCGCCACGCTGGTGACCCCGAATCTGGACGAGGTGCGGCTGCTCACCGGCATCGCCGTCACCGACGACCGCAGCGCCCGCAAGGCCGCCGAGGCGCTGATCGCACTCGGCCCGCGCTGGGCCGTCGTCAAGGGCGGCCATCTGCGCTCCTCCGAATTCAGCACCGATCTGCTGTTCGACGGCGACCGCTTCCACGAGCTCACCGCACCCCGCATCACGACCGGTAACGATCACGGCGGCGGCGACACCCTGGCCGCCGCCTCCGCCTGCGCCCTGGCACACGGCTACCCGGTGCCCGAGGCGGTGGCCTTCGCCAAGGAATGGACCACGCGCTGCCTGGCGGCGTCCTACGATCTCGGCGCCGGGCACGGACCGGTGTCGCCGCTGTGGCGCTTACACGGAAGCTGAATCGGCACAACGGTTTTCCACAGCGGGCTGATCTGTCGGACCCCTCGGGCATACTGCCGGTATGAGCGAATCCGAGGCGGCCTCCCAGCGCGACATCAGCTCCTACGACGATCCGGACGCACCCTGGAATCAAGCCTTCAGCGAGGGCGATATCAAGGACTGGAACCGTCCGGTGATCGACGAGTTCCGGGCCAACGGGGGCAAGGTCGGCGGCTCCTACGAAGGCGCCACGCTGCTGTTGCTGACAACCACGGGCGCTCGCAGCGGCAAGCAGCACGTGGTGCCGCTGGGCGTGCTGTACCGCGGCGACACTCCATATCTGAGTTCGTTCATCGAGGACAAGTACCCGGCTTGGTACCACAACATCAAGGCGAATCCGCAGGTCACGGTCGAACTGGGTGGGCAGACCCGCGCCGCCCGCGGGCGCGCGCTCGAGGGCGCGGAATACGAGGAATTCGCCACGTGGGTGCTGGCGAACAACCCGCTGCTCGCCGATTTCCAGGCTCGGTCGCAACGCCCGGTTCCGCTGGTCGTACTGGAGCTCGGCGACCCGGTCTGACCTCGCGCGCCCTCCCAGGAAGCTCACAGGTCGGGCGCAGCGCTGCCCAAGGCTGATACCCGAAATTGGGACCATGACCGAGACAGCGATGGCGTTCCAGGCGGCCACCACCCCCGACTCGACGCGCACACCGGTGCTCGAGGTCGTGATCCCTGTGTACAACGAGGAGCGCGATCTCGCCGGATGTGTTCGCCGGCTGCACGCATTCCTGCGTGACGGTTTCCCGTTCTCGACCCGAATCACGGTGGCGGACAACGCATCCACCGACTCCACTCTCGCCGTGGCGCACGAACTGGCCGCGGAGCTGCCCGAGGTCGAGGTCGTCCACCTCGACCGCAAGGGCCGCGGACGCGCGCTGCGTGCGGTGTGGGAGGCCTCCGACGCACAGGTCGTCGCGTATATGGACGTCGACCTGTCCACCGACCTCAACGCCCTGCTGCCGCTGGTGGCCCCGCTGGTCTCCGGACATTCCGATCTGGCGATCGGCACCCGGCTGGCGAAATCCTCGCGCGTGGTGCGCGGCCCCAAGCGCGAGATCATCTCCCGCTGCTACAACCTGATCCTGCGGGCCTCGCTGCAGGCCCGGTTCTCCGACGCCCAGTGCGGATTCAAGGCGATGCGCACCGATGTCGCGCGCCGGATCCTGCCGCTGGTCCAGGACGGGGAATGGTTCTTCGACACCGAACTGCTGGTGATCGCCGAACGCGCCGGACTGCGCATCCACGAGGTTCCGGTGGACTGGATCGACGATCCGGACAGCCGCGTGGACATCATCGACACCGCCCGTAAGGATCTGCTCGGCGTGTGGCGGGTGGGCCGCGGGCTGGCCACCGGCGCCCTGCCGATCAACGAACTGCGCGCCGCCATCGGACGGGAACCGCTGGTGGACGGGGTGCCGCTGGGCATGGTCGGGCAGCTGGTGCGCTTCGGCATCATCGGCGTGCTCTCCACGCTGGCCTACATGCTGCTGTATGTGATGTTGCAGTCGGTGGTCGGCGCCCAACCCGCGAACTTCGCCGCCCTGCTGATCACCGCGGTCGCCAACACCGCGGCGAACCGCGCCTTCACCTTCGGCGTGCGTGGTTCGGGCAACGCGGTCTCCCACCACTTCCAGGGCTTGCTGATCTTCGCCTTCGCCTGGCTGCTGACCAGTGGTTCGCTGTTCGCGCTGCACCGGTGGGCCCCGGACGCGTCCGTGCACGTGGAACTGCTGGTGCTGGTGGTCGCGAATCTGGTGGCGACGCTGACCCGATTCGTGGGACTGCGCTGGGTCTTTCGCAACGCGGTCGCCGGCAGCGCCGTCGAGGACATCGCGACGGCACCGGCGCCGACGGAAACGCGGTGACCACCACCCTCCTCCGGCCGATGTCTCCGACCGCATCGGCCGCATCACCGGACGCCGACCGGCACCGGTGGGAGCGGCCGGCGCTGACCGTCCTCCTGCTCACGACAACCATCGCCTACCTGTGCAATCTGAGTGCCAACGGGTGGGCGAACGCCTTCTACGCGGCTGCGGCACAGGCAGGTTCGGTGTCGTGGAAGGCGTTTCTCTTCGGTTCCTCGGATGCCGCGAACGCGATCACCGTGGACAAGACCCCGGCCGCCCTGTGGCCGATGGATCTGGCGGTACGGGCGTTCGGGCTGTCCAGTTGGAGCCTGCTGGTGCCGCAGGTGCTGATGGGCGTGGGCGCGGTCGCGTTGCTGTGGGCGACCGTGCGCCGGCCGTTCGGGCCGGTGGCCGGACTGCTCGCGGGCACGGTGCTGGCCGTGACACCGGTGGCGGCCCTGATGTTCCGGTTCGACAATCCGGACGCCCTGCTGGTCCTGCTGATGGTGGCGGCATGCTGGGCGATGACGCGCGCACTCGAGAACGGGCGGCTGCGGTGGCTCATCCTGTGCGGCGCCTTCGCCGGATTCGGCTTCCTGGCGAAGCAATTGCAGGTGCTGCTGGTGGTGCCCGCGCTCGCGACCACCTACCTGATCGCCGGCCCGCCGCGCCTGGGCAAGCGAATCGCGCAACTGGGCGCCGCGGCGGCGGCCATGGTCGCCGCCGCCGGCTGGTGGATTCTGCTCGCCGAAGTGTGGCCGGCAGATTCTCGGCCGTATTTCGGTGGCTCCCAGCATAATTCGGTACTGGAACTGACCTTCGGATACAACGGACTGGGCCGGCTCAACGGAGAAGAGGTCGGCAGCCTCGGGCCGCCCGGCGGCGGATTCCGGGGCGAAAGCGGGATGACCCGGTTGTTCCAGCCGGCCCAGGGCGGACAGATCGCCTGGCTGCTCCCGGCCGCGCTGATCCTGCTCGTCGCGGCAATAGTGCTGCGCGGCAGGGCATCCCGCACCGATCCCCAGCGCGCCGCGCTCGTGCTGTGGGGCGGCTGGCTGGTGGTGACCGCCCTGGTGTTCAGCTTCATGCGGGGCATCTTCCACCAGTACTACACGGTGGCGCTGGCCCCGGCGATCGCGGCACTCGTCGGTGCGGGCATCGCGATGCTGTGGCGGCATCGGGAACGGACCCGGGTCCGCGTAGTCGCCACGGTGACGATGGCGACGACGACCGCCACGGCGTGGATGTTGTTGTCGCGCAATCTCGAATTCGTGCCGTGGCTGCGCTGGCTGGTGCTCGTCGGCGGAACCGTGGTCACCGTCGCACTGCTGTTTCCGGCGCCGCGGCGGATCGCTGTCGCGCTGGCGATCGCCGCGGGCGTGGCCGGTGTCGCGGGGCCGCTCGCCTATACCGTCGACACCCTCGCGACCGCGCATACCGGGCCGATTCCCAGCGCCGGGCCCAGGATGCCCATGCGTTTTCCCGCGGGTATGCGGATGCCGTGGGAGCAGAGTTCGGGCGCCGAAGGTTTCGGGCGGGCCGGTGACCACGGTGGCCGGGCGGGCGGTCTCGCGGCGGGCCCCTGGGGTCGCGACCACCCCGGCGGCAACGCGATGCAGGTCAGCACGCCGAGCGAGACGCTGACCGCCCTGCTGGACCGCGACGGCGAAGCCTACGAATGGGTCGCGGCGACCGTGAGCTCGAATCGGGCGGCCGGATATCAGCTCGCCACCCAATTGCCGGTGATGGCGATCGGCGGATTCAACGGCAGCGATCCCTCCCCGACCCTGGATCAGTTCCGCGACCACGTCGCGGCGCTCGACATCCACTACTTCGTCGACGGTGCGGATCGCGGGCCGGGCGGCGGTGCGGAGGATTCGACGGCCGTGCGGATCACCGCCTGGGTGCGTAACCACTTCACGGCACAGAACGTGGACGGGGTGACGATCTACGACCTGACCGCCCCGCGGTGAGCGTGCCGGCGACAGTTGCCCCCGGAAACGACGATGCCCGCCCTCGAAGAGGGCGGGCATGGCGTGGTTGTAGCCCCGACGGGATTTGAACCCGCGCTACCGCCTTGAGAGGGCGGCGTCCTAGGCCGCTAGACGACGGGGCCGAGAACTGCGCTCCGGCAACCGGAGCCCGGTCAGCTTATCGGTCCCGGGCGACGGCACCAAATCGGGTGCTCACCTTCGCGGTCTCAGAAAGGCCGCCCCTGGATGAGGCCGAAGATTCCGGCGATGAAGAACAGGGGGATGAACAGCGCGGTCGCCACCGGGTCGCCGTTGAGATATCCCTGCCGGATACCTTCCAGAGCTGCCGCAGAACCCGAATCCATGATCGATTTCCCCTCGCTCGATATCTGGTTGATGTGCCCGATCACGCTAACGCAGTCCAGCGCCCTTCCCCGCAGCGCTGTTCCCACCAGCGGGCGTGCTGTCAGTGCGGCGTGTGCAGTCCCATGTGCAGGGTCACCGCCCACTGGTGCACGATCTGCTTGCGGCGAACCGAGTCGTCGGTCAGGACGTCGGCCAGCCCCAGCCCGCGGGCCATGTCGAGCGTGGCCTGCACCAGGTGATGGGCGACCGGGTCGGAGTCGTCGACGCCGAGCGCCTCGACGGCCAGGCGATGGGAGACACGGCCGAAGTGCGCCTCGAGCGGCACGATGCGTTCGCGCAACACCGGATCCGCCGCGGCATGGGTCCACACCTGCAGCGCCGCCTTGAACAGCGGAGTCGTATAGGACTCGACCAGCTGCGCCACCACCGCCTCGGTGCGGCCGACACCCTGCGCCACCCCGGTCACGGCCGCCGCCTCGGCCTTGGACTGGGCCATCCGGGCGTCGAACATGTACTCGAGGGCGGCGGTGATCAGATCCTCGCGGGTGGGGAAATGATGCTGAGCCGCCCCGCGCGAGACCCCGGCCCGTTCGGCGACCACCGCGACAGTGGCCGCCGCCCAGCCCATATCGGCCAGACAGTCGATGGTGGCCTCGAGCAATCGCTGACGGGTGGCCCGGCTGCGGTCCTGCTTGGGTTCGTGCGATGCGGTCATGATCGGTTCATTCTGCCCAGCTGGGTGGGCGGCGCTGGAAGAAGGCTGTCATCCCCTCGATCACCTCGGGCGTGCCGAAGAAACTGCCGGAGCGTTTGGCCAGCTCATCGGCGGTGCGATCGAATTCGGCGACCAGGGACGCATTCACCAGCCGCTTACTTTCGGCCAGCCCCTGCGGAGACCCCTTGCGCAGTTCGCCGCACAGCCGGGCCACCTCGGCGGCGGCATCGTCGGCGGCCACGGTGATCAAACCGATGCGCTCGGCCTCGGCCGCGTCGAAGGTCTCGCCGGTCTGGTAGTAGCGGGCCGCGGCCCGGGAGGTCAGCCGCGGCAGCAGCGTGAGCGAGATCATGAACGGCGCCAGGCCCAGCCGCGCCTCGGTGAGCGCGAAACTGCTCGACGGTCCGGCGACCGCGATATCGCAGGCGCCGACGATGCCCATTCCGCCCGCGCGCACATTGCCGTCGATCTGCGCGAGCACCGGTTTGTGCAGTTCCACGATGCCGCGCAGCACGTCGATCATCCACCGGGTGCGGATGTCGGCGGCCGCGGCCGGATCGGCGTCGAGCGCTTCCTTGAGGTCCGCGCCGGCGCAGAACGTGTTACCGGTGTGGGTGAGGATCACCCCGCGGGCCTGCTCGTCGGCCCCGGCCTTCCGCAGTCCGTCGAGCAGTTCGCGAACCAGCTTCGAGGACAACGCATTCCGATTGTGCGGTGAATCCAGCGTGAGTACCGCGAAGCCGTCGCGCAGGTCGTACCGCACGAAAGGCGTTTCGGCACCCGTGGTTTCGGTGCCCGTGGTTTCGGTGGTTTCGCTCACGTGTGCATTCCTCCTCGTCCGGTTCGGTGGTGTCCGCCGGCCGGGCCGCGCGCGGCGGCCCGGCCGGTCACCGCTCAGTAGGACTTCGGCAGCCCCAGCGAGTGCTGGGAGACGAAGTTCAGGATCATTTCCCGGCTCACCGGAGCCACCCGCGCGATCCGCGCCGCGCCGAGCATGCCCGCCAGACCGATGTCCGCGGTCAGGCCCGAACCACCGTGGGTCTGAATGGACTGATCCAGGGCCTTGATACTCGCTTCCGCCGCAGCGTATTTCGCCATATTGGCGGCCTCCGCGGCGCCGAAGTCGTCGCCGGAATCGTAGAGGACGGCGGCCTTCTGCATCATCAGCTTGGCCAGCTCGAGTTCGATCTTCACCTGGGCCAGCGGATGCGAGATGCCCTGGTGCGCAGCGATCGGCGTCTTCCAGACCTGCCGTTCCCGGGCGTATTCGACCGCCCGGTCGATGGCGTAGCGGCCCATGCCGACCGCCATCGCCGCACCCATGATGCGCTCGGGATTCAGGCCGGCGAACAGCTGCGCGATCGCGGCGTCCTCCTGGCCCACCAGCGCGGTGCCGGGCAGGCGCACATCGTCGAGGAACAGCGTGAACTGGTTGTCCGGTTCGATGATGTCCATCTCCTGGCGGTTCTTCTCGAAGCCGGGAGTATCGGTCGGGACGATGAACAGCGCCGGCTTCAACTTGCCGGTCTTGGAATCCTCGGTGCGCGAGACGATCAGCACCGCCTCGGCCTGATCCACACCGGAGATGAAGATCTTGCGGCCGTTGAGGATCCAGTCGCCACCGTCGCGGCGCGCGGTGGTGGTGATGTTGTGCGAGTTGGAGCCGGCGTCGGGTTCGGTGATGCCGAAGACCATCTTCGACGAGCCGTCGGCCAGCCGGGTCAGCCAGTACTGCTTCTGCTCCTCGGTGCCGTACTTGGTGATGATGGTGCCGCAGATCGCGGGTGAGACCACCATCAGCAGCAGGCCCGCGCCCTGGGCGGCCAGTTCCTCCATCACCAGCGCCAGTTCGTAGATTCCGGCGCCACCGCCGCCGTATTCCTCCGGCAGGTTCACGCCGAGGAAGCCGAGTTTGCCCGCCTCGTCCCATAATTCGTCCAGCGGCTCGTTGCGCCGCGCCTTCGCGGAGACGTAGTCGCGGTAGTTGTACTTCGCGGCGAGCTTGGCGACGGCCGCCCGCAGCTGCTTCTGTTCGTCGGTCTCGATGAAACTCATGGACATTCTCCTGTAGTGGGCCGCTATTCGGCGGCGGCTTCGGCCGGTGCCGCGGTGGCTTCGGCATGGACGACCGCGAGCACGGCGCCGACGTCGACCTGTTGTCCCGCAACCACATTCAGTTCGGTCAGCACCCCGGCGGCCGGGGCGGCGATGGTGTGCTCCATCTTCATGGCCTCGAGCCAGAGGATCGGCTGGCCCTTCTCGACGGCGGTGCCGACCTCGGCGCCCAGCCGGATCACCGAACCCGGCATCGGCGCCAGCAACGACCCCTCCGCGACCTGGTCGGCCGGGTCCGAGAAACGCGGAAGCCTGCGCACCGCGACCGGGCCCAGCGGCGAATCGACCGCCACCAGATCGCCGTAGCGCGCGACCTCGAACCGCCGCCGCACCGAGCCATGTTCGCCGGGCACGCCGAGAACCACGACATCCGGTGTGGCCTCGATCAACTCGAGTCCCTCGTGACCCTCGACCTCGAGTCCGGAGCGGGTGAGGCGGTAGCGCACCTCGTGCGTCCCCGACACCCGGCTCTCGTAGGACTTGCTCTGTGCCTGTGAGGGCAGGTTGCGCCAGCCGCTGGGCAGCGCCGCGCCGACGCGCGCTCGCGCTCGGTTGGCGGCCGCGTCGGCCAGCGCCGCGGCGACGATGGACAGCGCCTCGTCGCCGGGTGAAACGAGCGGCGCGGCAAGCTTTTCCAGGCCGTGGGTGGCGAAGAACGCGGTATCGGTGTCACCGGCGAGGAAGGCCGGATGCCGCAGCACCCGCACCAGCAGATCGCGGTTGGTGACCAGGCCGTGGATGCGGGCCTGTTGCAACGCCGTCGCCAGCAGATGCGCCGCTTCCTCCCGGGTGTCGGCATAGGAGATGACCTTGGCCAGCATCGGGTCGTAGAACACCCCGACCGCCGAACCGTCCACCACACCGGAGTCCAGTCGCAGACCGGGCTCGGTCAGGACGGTGAATTCGGCGGTGCCCGGGGCGAATTCGATGCGGTGCACCGCACCGCTCTGTGGCTGCCAGTCGTGTGCCGGATCCTCCGCGTACAACCGCACCTCGATGGAGTGGCCGCGCATCGGCGGCGGCTCCGGCGGCAGCCGGTAGCCCTGCGCCACCCGCAGTTGCAGCCGGACCAGATCCAGGCCGGTGGTGCATTCGGTGACCGGATGTTCCACCTGCAGGCGGGTGTTCATCTCCAGGAAGAAGAAATCGCCCTGTTCGTCGGCGAGGAATTCGACCGTGCCCGCGCCCTCGTAGCCGATCGCCTCGGCGGCGAGCCGGGCCGCCTCGAACAACCGCTCCCGCATGGGGGCGATCCGCTCCACCAGCGGCGACGGCGCCTCCTCGACCACCTTCTGATGCCGGCGCTGAATCGAACATTCACGCTCGCCCACCGCCCAGACCCGGCCGTGGGTATCGGCCATCACCTGCACCTCGATATGCCGGCCGGTTTCCAGGTAGCGCTCGCAGAACACCGTCGGATCGCCGAAGGCCGATTCCGCCTCGCGCCGGGCCGCCTCGAGCTGCTCCGGCAGCTCCGCCAGCGAGCGCACCACCCGCATACCGCGCCCGCCACCACCGGCGGAGGCCTTGATCAGCACGGGCAGCAGGTCCTCGGTGACCTCGTCCGGATCCAGTTCGGCCAGCACCGGGACGCCCGCGGCGTCCATCATCTTCTTGGATTCGACCTTCGAACCCATCTGCTCGATGGCCGCGACCGGCGGGCCGACCCACGCCAAGCCCGCATCGATCACCCGGCGAGCGAATTCCGCGTTCTCGGAAAGGAATCCGTACCCCGGGTGAATCGCGTCGGCGCCCGCGGCGTGGGCGGCCTCGATGATCAGATCGCCGCGCAGATAGGTCTCGCCGGGAGTGTTGCCGGGCAGCCGGATCGCCGCGTCGGCCTCGGCCACATGCGGTGCGTTCGCATCCGCGTCGGAATACACCGCGGTGGTGGCGATGCCCATGCGCCGGCAGGTCGCGAACACGCGCCGGGCGATCTCCCCGCGGTTGGCGACCAGAACGTTCGTGATCGGCCCTACTGTCATCTCAGACCTCACATCCGGAAGACGCCGAAGCCCTCGGCGCCCTTGATCGGGGCATTGTGGATGGCCGACAACGCCATTCCCAATACCGTGCGGGTGTCGCGGGGGTCGATCACACCGTCGTCGTAGAGCCGGCCCGACATGAACATGGGCAGCGATTCGGCCTCGATCTGGGCCTCGATCATCGCGCGCATGCCCTTGTCGGCTTCCTCGTCGAACGCCTGGCCGCGCGCCTCGGCGGCGGCCCGGCCCACGATGGAGATCACGCCCGCCAGCTGCGCACCGCCCATCACCGCGGATTTCGCACTGGGCCAGGCGAACACGAAGCGCGGATCGTAGGCGCGTCCGCACATGCCGTAGTGCCCGGCCCCGTAGGAGGCGCCCATCAGCAGCGAGATGTGCGGCACCTTCGAATTGGAGACGGCGTTGATCATCATGGCGCCGTGTTTGATGATGCCCTTCTGCTCGTATTCCTTACCCACCATGTAGCCGGTGGTGTTGTGCAGGAACAGCAGTGGGGTGTTCGACTGATTGGCCAGCTGGATGAACTGCGCGGCCTTCTGCGCCTCCTCAGAGAACAGCACACCGCGGGCGTTGGCGAGAATGCCGACCGGATAGCCGTGCAGGTCGGCCCAGCCCGTCACCAGGCTGGAGCCGTAGAGCGGTTTGAATTCGTCGAAATCGGATCCGTCGACCACCCGGGCGATGACCTCGCGCGGGTCGAACGGAATCTTCAGGTCGGTGGGCACGATGCCGAGCAGTTCCTCGGAATCGTAGAGCGGTTCGATCACCTCGGCGCGCGGACGCGGGGCGGGTCCGGTCTTGCGCCAGTTCAGCCGGCGCACGATGGACCGGCCGATCCGGATGGCGTCCTGTTCGTCGGCGGCGAGATAGTCCGCGAGACCTGATGTGCGGGCGTGCATCTCGGCGCCGCCGAGCGATTCGTCGTCGGACTCCTCACCGGTCGCCATCTTGACCAGCGGCGGACCGCCGAGGAACACCTTGGAGCGTTCCTTGATCATGACGGTGTAGTCGGACATGCCGGGAATGTAGGCGCCGCCGGCGGTGGAGTTGCCGAAAACCAGGGCGATGGTAGGGATTCCGGCTGCCGAGAGCCGGGTGAGGTCGCGGAACATGCGACCGCCCGGGACGAACACCTCCTTCTGCGTCGGCAGATCGGCGCCGCCGGATTCGACCAGGCCGATCACCGGGAGCCGGTTCTCCAGCGCGATGTCGTTCATGCGCAGGTTCTTGCGCAGCGTCCACGGATTCGACGTGCCGCCGCGCACGGTCGGATCGGGGGCCACGATCATGCATTCGACACCCTCGACGATGCCGATGCCCGCGATCACCGAGGCGCCCACATGGAATTCGCTGCCCCAGGCGGCCAGCGGCGCCAGCTCCAGGAACGGCGAGTCCTCGTCGATGAGCAGTTCGATGCGCTCGCGCGCGGTGAGCTTGCCGCGCTTGCGGTGGCGCGCCATCTTGTCCGGGCCGCCGCCCGCGATGTTCTTGGCGTATTCGGCCTCGACCTCGGCCAGTTTCTCGGTCATGGCGTCGGCGGCGGTGCGGTAGTCCGCCGAATTCGGGTCGATGGCTGTACGGAGAGTGCTCAAGATTGGTACCCCAATCGCTTGGCCGCAAGGCTGGTCAGGATTTCGTTGGTGCCGCCACCGATGCCGAGGATGCGCACATCGCGGTAGTGCCGCTCCACCTCGGATTCGCGCATGTAACCCAGGCCGCCGAACAACTGAACCGCTTGGTGGGCAACCCATTCCGCGGTCTCCACGGCGGTGTTCTTGGCGAAGCACACCTCGGCGATCAGATCGGTTTCCCCGTCGGCCGCGCGTTCGGCCACGTGCCGGGTGTACACGCGGGCGACGTCGATGCGGCGAGCCATTTCCGACAGCGTGTTCTGCACCGCCTGCCGGCTGATGAGCGGGCGGCCGAAGGTCTCGCGGTCGCGGCACCACCGCAGGGTCAGATCCAGGCAGCGCTGCGCATGCCCGTAGGCCTGCACCGCCAGCCCCACCCGCTCGCTCACGAAAGCCTGTGCGATCTGGGCGAATCCGGAGTTCTCGGCGCCCACCAGATTCGACACCGGCACCCGCACGTCGACATAGGACAGTTCGGCGGTATCGGAGGCCAGCCAGCCCATCTTCTCCAGTTTGCGGCTGACCGTGAATCCCGGCCGGTCCTTCTCGACCAGCAGCAGCGAGACACCGGAAGCGCCGGGACCGC
This sequence comes from Nocardia cerradoensis NBRC 101014, assembly GCF_000308535.1. Lineage (GTDB taxonomy): Bacteria > Actinomycetota > Actinomycetes > Mycobacteriales > Mycobacteriaceae > Nocardia > Nocardia cerradoensis. The sequence goes on from NZ_BAFW01000245.1 coordinate 36,467, forward strand.
CGGTGCGCACGGCGGTCACCACGTAATCGGCGCGCACCCCGGAGGTGATGAAGGTCTTCGATCCGTTGACCACGTAGTCGTCGCCGTCGCGCACGGCGCTGGTGGTGAGGTGGCCGACGTCGGAGCCGCCGCCGGGTTCGGTGATGGCCAGTGAGCCGATCTTCTCTCCCGCCAGGGTGGGCTTCACCCAGCGTTCGATCAGTTCGGTGTTGCCGGACGCGGCCATGTGCGGCACCGCGATACCGCAGGTGAACAGGGAGGCGAAGAGTCCGCCCGAGCAGCCGGCGTAGTGCATCTCCTCGGCCACGATGGCGGCGTCGATCCCGTCCCCGCCCGCACCGCCGACCGCCTCCGGGAACTGGATGCCGAGCAGCCCGAGCGCACCGGCCTTCTTGTGCAGTTCCCGGGGAATCTCACCGGCGCGCTCCCATTCGTCCAGATAGGGCAGCACCTCGCGCTCGGCGAAACCGCGGACAGTAGTGCGTAATTCACGCCGCTCGGGCGTCTGCCAGACACTGCTCACGGTAGTAACTCCACGGGTATGTCGAGGTGGCGGGACCGCAGCCATTCGCCGAGTCCCTTGGCTTGCGGATCGAATCGGGCCTGATAGGCGACGCCGAGGCCGAGCAGGTCCTCGACGATGAAGTTGACCGCCCGCAGATTCGGCAGCACGTGCCTGGTGACGGTGAGCTTCGCGGTCTCCGGCAGCAGCGCCCGCAGCGTGTCGACGGTGAGGGTGTGCACGAGCCAGCGCCACTGGTCGTCGGTGCGCACCCAGACCCCGATATTGGCGTTTCCCCCCTTGTCGCCGCTGCGGGCCAGGGCGATGGAACCGAGTGGGAGACGGCGTGTTTCACCCGCCGGCAGGGGTTGCGGCAGCTCGGGTTCGGGCACCTCGTCCAGCTCCCGAGTCTGCGTGGGCGGGGCGATCGGCACGCGCGTTCCGTCGGGAAGTACGGCGGTGTGCGCGACCTCGGCCGCGTCGACGTAGCCCGCGGTGTAGACGCCGTAGGGCGCACCGTTTCCGGGCGGCGTGGTCATGGTGAAGCCGGGATAGCTGGCCAGCGCCAATTCGACCGCGACACTGGAGAACGCGCGCCCCACCTTGTCGGGATCGGGGTCGCGGACCACGCAGCGCAGCAGGGCGCTGGCCTGTTCCTCGGTCTCGGCATCGGGACGGTCCAGCCGCGACAGCGACCAGTCGAGTTCGGCCGGGCGCACCGGCAGCCAGCTTTCCAGTTGCCGCTGCGCCAGTGCGGCTTTGGCCTCGATGTCGAGTCCGGTGAGGACGAAGGTCATCTCGTTGCGGAAGCCGCCCAGGGTGTTCAGCGAGACCTTCCACCGCGGCGGCGGCGCCTCACCGGTCACGCCGCTGATCAGCACCCGGTCGTCACCGTCGGCGGCGAGCCGGATGCTGTCGAGGCGGGCGGTGACATCGGGTCCGGCGTAGCGCGCGCTCTGGATCTCGTACATCAGCTGCGCTTCGACGGTGTCGACGGTGACCGCGCCACCGGTGTTCGCGTGTTTGGTGATGACGCTGCTGCCGTCGCGGCGGATCTCGGCGATCGGGAAGCCGGGACGGTCGAGATTCTCGATCTCGGTGAAGAACGCGAAGTTGCCGCCGGTGGCCTGGGTGCCGCATTCGATCACGTGCCCGGCGACCACCGCGCCCGCCAGTGCGTCGAAATCCTCTCGGGCCCAGCCGAAGTGGGCCGCCGCCGGTCCGACGACCACGGAGGCGTCGGTGACCCGGCCGGAGACGACGATATCGGCGCCGGTGTTCAGCGCCTCGGCGATACCCCACGCGCCCAGGTAGGCGTTGGCGGTCAGCGGTGCGCCCAAGCCCAGTTCCTGGGCGCGCGGAAGCAGGTCGTCTCCGTCGATGTAGGCGATCTTCGGTGTGAGGCCGAGCTTGTCGGCCACCTCGGTGACCCGCTGCGCCAATCCCGCCGGATTGAGGCCGCCCGCGTTCGCGACGATGCGCACGCCGCGCTCGAGCGCCAGGCCGAGGCAGTCCTCGAGTTGCCGGACGAAGGTCTTGGCATAGCCGAGGGAAGGATCCTTCATCCGGTCGCGGCCGAGGATCAGCATGGTCAGTTCGGCGAGATAGTCACCGGTGAGCACGTCGAGTTGCCCGCCCTCGAGCATCTCGCGCATCGCGCTCAACCGGTCGCCGTAGAAGCCGGAACAGTTGCCGATCCGGAGGACCTCCGGGTCGGCGCCGAGACTCGTCATCTGCGCGGCGCCTCCTCATGCGACGTGCCTGGCGCAGCGGCTGTGCTGCGTCGGGTTCCAGGTTCACATCGGGGGCAGAAAAAATCAAGCCTGCGTGCTTGTTAATTGCCGAAGGCGCAGGTAGGGACGATGGAACCGGCCGGTGTCCGGCGTCCGGGCGCCGCCGGGCAAGATGGCGGGGTGTCCAATTCCGTCATCGTCGCACTCCTGCTGGCCGTAGCCGGATTCCTGGTCGGCGGCGCCTTCACCATGTGGAAGAACTCGCGGGCGCTGTCGGTGATGCTGGGCGTCTGCGCGGTCCTCGCGGTCGTCGGCGCGGTCGCCTGGTGGTAGACCGGCCGATCGCCGCCTAATCTCCGGCGAGGCGGAAGATCCGCATCCCCTCCGGAACGCCGTTGAGCGGGGCGGCGAACATACTGCGCCGATAGGGCTTGGCCGCGACCTCGAGTTCCTTCAGCGTGCTCGGCTCCAGCGCCTCGAGAGTGGTCTCCGAGATCATCGTGTTGCCGTTGCCGCCGGCCTCCATCACCCGGGCGGCGATGGTGACGTCCACACCCAGCCAGTCGCCGCCGATCTCGCGCGGCGTCCCGGTGTGCAGACCCGCCCGCATACGCGGCCGATATCCCGCCACCTCGACCCGGTCCAAATTCTTCTTCGCGGTCAGCACCGCACGCACCGCACTGTCCGGGGAGGCGAAGACCGCCATCACCCCGTCGCCCATGCGCTTGACGACCTGACCGCCCCGATCGACGATCGGCGGTTCGATGGCTCGCGCCACCCGCCGCAACAACTCCAGCGTCGCCTCGTCACCGGCCGACAGCGACCACCGCGAGAACGCCACGAGGTCGGTGAAGACCACCGTGATCTCCGCACTGCCCTTCCCGCGGCCGACGCGCTCCAGCATGGCCTGCCAGACCTGCAGCGCGCCCAGGCCGAGCTCCTTGGCCGCGCTGGGATTGTCGCCCACGATCTTGTCGGCCGCGCGCGCCACCGCCCGCGCACCGCCGGGCCCGGTCAGCGACAGCGGGTCGCCGAACGCGGGATCGCCGGGCAGGCTCTCGCGCGCCTTGCGAATCACACCGATGACGTCGGCGCGCTGGTTGGCCGCGGCCATCAGCGAGGACAGCTGATCGGATCCGCGCCGGCCGAACGACCGCAGGCGAGATTCGGTCTCGTCGGCCGGCGTGAGCGGAATCACGATCTCGACCTCCGGATCGAGCCCGGGGCCGACGCCGGATCCGGGCCGGTCGACCGGCGGCACGGGATCGGCTCGTGGCGTGTCGCCGGCCTCGGCCGCGGCGTTTCGACGATCTGCCTCGCCGTTTCGACGATTGTCCACACCGGAACCGGTCCCCCTTTTGCCCCGCCTACCGGCGGTGCCGTTGCGACGCGACCCCGAACCGCCCGTGCGGTTTCGCGCATCTCCGGGACGGGCTGCGCGGGACGCGTTTTCGCCGTCGCCGGAAGGTCTTTCGCTCACATCCCGAGCGTAGCCAATGATCGCCACCTGCCACCTCTCTATCGGACGGAGCGGGCACAGCGCTGGGTCCGCCGATGGATAACGTGTTGGTTGCCCGGCCGATGTTACCCACCGGCTCTTCCACGCGGAAGGTCCACCGGGGCTGTTAACGAAGGCTTTGCACACAGCACACCGGCCCGATGCACAGCGCGAAAAGGCTGCACATCGGGCCGGTGATCGTCACATTCGCCGGGCAGTGGCGGCTGTGACCGGGATAGCAGTCCCCCGACAGGACCGCCCTCCCGCTCCCGGGGTTCGCGAGGGTGAGCGCCCGGGAACGGGCAGGTATCAGGTTGTGGATCAGGCGTCGCGGCGGTCGACCACGATCAGGGCGGCGCCGAAGACGACCGCCACGAAGACGATGAAGTAGACCAGTCCGCCCCACGGCCCCCAGTGCCAGTGCGCCCCGGAGGACGCGCCCTCCCCGAGGAACCGGTTGATGTTGGCGAAGGGCAGGAACGGCTGCACGCTGCGGCCGAAGCTGCCGAAGCTACCGAGCAGCGTCTCGATCAGCAAGGGCCACAACACGATCAGCGAGATCGCCGCGGCCGACTGCCGCACCAGGGCGCCGACACCGACCGACAAGATCACCGCCAGGAAGGCGTAGATCGCCAGCCCGTAGAGCGCACGCCAATCGGCGTCGGAGTTCAGGCTCATCTGCCGCCCCGCGTCGCCGGCCAGCGGTTTCGCGATGAGATAGGCCAGCAGACCCAGCACGAAGGTCAGCACCGCCGCGTAGGCGCCGGTCAGCAGGGCCTTGGTGGTGAGGACCAGGGATCGGTTCGGGGTCGCCTGGAAGGTGGTCCGGATGATGCCGAAGCGGTATTCGCTGGTCACGGTGAGGGCGGCCATGATCATCAGAACCATGACGCCGAAGCCGGAGACACCGACCATGGCGCCGGCCGTGGTCAGCGTCGTTTCGTTCTCGTGGCCCATGCTCGCCCGCGAGACGCCCGCGATCAGGGCGGCCAGGCCCAGGCCCAGCGCCACGACGATCGCCGAACACCACCACGGTGACCGAGTCGAGGTGAGTTTGATCCGCTCCGCGGCGACGATACCCATCAGAGCGCACCTCCCATCGCCTGCTCGACACCCTCACCGTGGTACTGCACCGCACCTCCGGTCATCCGCATGAACGCCTCCTCGAGCGAAGCCTGTTGCGGCGCAAGCTCATACAGGGTGATGCTGTTCGCGCCCGCCAATTTGCCGATGGCGTCGCTGGTTTCCCCGATCACCACCAGCGCGGGGGCCGTGTCGGCCGGTCCTTCCCGGTCGGCCGCGCTGCCGTCCTCGCGCACGGTCATCCCGTTGGAGGTGAGCAGGCTGCGCAGCTCGTCCAGCTGCGGACTGCGCACCCGCACGGTCGATTCCGACGATTTCGCGATGAAGTCCTTGGTGTCGGTGTCGGCGATCAGCCTGCCGCGCCCGATCACGACCAGATGGTCGGCGGTCTGCGCCATTTCCGACAGCAGATGGCTCGACACCAGCACGGTGCGTCCCTCGGCGGCCAGCCGCTGCATGAACCGCCGGATCCACAGAATGCCCTCGGGGTCCAGTCCGTTGACCGGTTCGTCGAACAGCAGCACCGGCGGATCGCCGAGCAGCGCCCCGGCCAAGCCGAGCCGCTGCGACATGCCGAGCGAGAATCCGCCGGCCTTCTTGTCGGCGACCTCGGTCAGGCCCACCAGCCGCAGCACCTCTTCCACCCGGCCGGCCGGAATGTCGTTGGCGGCGGCCATCCAGCGCAGATGGGAGCGAGCCGACCGGTTCGGATGGACCCACTTGGCATCGAGCAGGGCACCGACCGCGCGCAGCGGATGATCCAGCTCGCGGTAGCGCTTGCCCTGGATGACCGCCGTCCCGGCCGTGGGCTGATCCAGGCCGAGGATCATCCGCATGGTGGTCGACTTACCGGCGCCGTTCGGGCCGAGGAACCCGGTCACCTTGCCAGGTGTGACCGTGAACGACAGGTTCTCGACGGCAACGGTCGCACCGAAGCGCTTGGTAAGACCTCTGCATTCGATCATGTGCACCAGTCTCCCCGAGAAAGCGGCACGCGACCATCGCTCACAGGTCGCGAGTCCGGTCATCCTCGAGGATGAGGGGACCCCTAGGGTCCCGGTGGGCTCACCCGGCCGCGACCTGGGGACATCCCCGTGTTCACACCGCGGGTGAGGAGGCCTGGGCCCAGAAACGCTTGGGGATACGCCCGGCGTGGCGAGCCAGGTGACCGGCCTGCACCGCGGCGGCCATAGCCGTCGCCATCCGGGCCGGATGCCGGGCACGGGTGACGGCGGTGGCCAGCAGGACGGCCGAACAGCCCAGTTCCATCGCCAGCGCGGCGTCGCTCGCCGTACCGATCCCCGCGTCCAGCACGACCGGAACCCCGGCCGCCTCGACGATCATCTCGATATTGTGCGGATTGCCGATGCCCAGGCCGGTGCCGATCGGCGAACCGAGCGGCATGACCGCGGCACAGCCGGCATCCTCCAAGCGGCGCGCGAGGACCGGATCGTCGGTGGTGTAGGGCAGCACCACGAAGCCGTCGTCGACCAATTGCTCTGCGGCCGACACCAATTCGATGGCGTCCGGCAGCAGGGTGCGTTCGTCGGCGATGACCTCGAGTTTCACCCAGTCGGTTTCCAGCGCCTCGCGGGCCAGCTGTGCGGTGAGGACCGCCTCGGCGGCGGTGCGGCAACCCGCGGTATTGGGCAGCGGGGCGATGTCGAGGCGTTTGAGCAGATCGAGCACGCCCGTTCCGCCCGCGGCGTCGATGCGGCGCATGGCGACCGTGGTCAATTCGGTACCGGAGGCGACCAGCGCCTCCTCGAGCACCGCCAGATTCTCCGCGCCGCCGGTGCCCATGATCAGCCGGGAGCCGAATTCGCGATCGGCGATCCGCAGCGGCTCGACCGGCCGTGATTCTGTGCCCGGAATCTCAGCCACCCTGCACCGCCGTCAGGACATCGATCTCCCAGCCGCGGCCGACCGGCTCGTCCCACCGCGACTTCGGGAACAGCGCACCGTCCACCGCCAGGGCCACGCCACGGCAGGGCAGGTCCAGACGCTCGAGCAGTTCCCGGACGGTGAGCGGCTCCGCGAAGACGTGGTCGGTGCCGTTCACCGTGACGCCGACGGGAATCGATGGGGACGCGGAACTCGGTTGCGCGGTCACTGGTTACCTCCTGATGATGATGCGGGAGTAGCGGTTTCGGCCGTGGCGAAACGGTGCGGGTCGGCGGCCTTCGCCTCGGCGAGGACGTCGTCTGCCAGCAGCGCCGCCACCGCGTCGACGGTGATCGGTACGCCGAGGATGCCGTTGCGGCCGTGCCCGGTGGCGGCGATCACCCGATCCGAGAGCCATCCGATCAGCGGCAGATTGTCGGGGGTGCCGGGACGTCCGCCCGCGGCGGCCTCGGCCAGTTCGTATTCGCCGAGGGCGGGCCATACCGCGTCCGCGTCGGCGATCAGATCGCGGACCCCGGCCACGGTCACGGTGGTGTCGAATCCGGCCTCGTACTGCGTGGCGCCCACCACCAGGCCGTCGGCGCGCGGGACCAGATAGACCGGCCGGCCGTGCACTCGCGCGCGGATCACCGAGGACGGCGGCGGCGGGGTGCCCGGGCGCCGGCGCAACCGCAGGATCTCGCCCTTGACCGGCCGCACCGGCAGCTCCCACAGCCGGGCGCTGGCCGATCCCGCGGCCAGCACGATCCGGTCGTGGCCGAGTTCGTCCACAGCCGTCACGGGCGTGGGATCGATGTGCACACCGGCCTGTTCACATCCGCGACGGAGGGCCGCGAGCAGCAGGCGATTGTCCACCGCCGGTTCGTCCACCGCCAGCAGACCGGCCCGGACGGTGCGCGAGAGCCCGGCCTCGGTCGCCCGGACCCCGGCCCGGTCGAGCACGCGCATCGCATATCCGTGGGTGCCGCAGAAGTCGGCGATCGTGCGCAGGTCGGCGGCATCGGCCGCGTCCAGTGCGAGGGTGAGGGTCTGCCGGGCCACGAAGACGTCCACCCCGGTGGCGTCCCGCAGCCGGGCGCCGAATTCCGGCCAGCGCCGCAGCGACGCCGCACCGAATTCGAGCAGGTCGTCCTCGCCGGGCCAGCCCTCCGAGAGCGGGGCGAGCATGCCGCCCGCGACCCAGGACGCGCCGGACCCCACACCGGGATCGAGAATCGTCACCGACCAGCCCTGTTCGGCGGCCCGCCAGGCCACCGCCAGACCGATCACACCCCCACCCACGACGGCCAGACTTCGCATCACTCCACCTCGCTCGGGTCCCGGACTCGCACGGACCGCGCCGTGCACGGCCGACACCGGGAAATCGGCGTTCCCGCGCGGCCGCCATCGCTGCGGGAATGCCCTCTTGTTTCGCCTCTCCACGGTAGCGCGGCTACGGTCGAAGCCGTGCAACCGTCCCAACCGCAACGCCCGATGGCACCGCGCGAACGCCTGGCCTCGGCCCGGCTCTACCTGTGCACCGACGCCCGGCGCGATACCGGTGATCTGGCCGCATTCGCCGAGGCGGCGCTCTCCGGTGGTGTCGACATCATCCAGCTGCGCGACAAGGGTTCGGCCGGCGAGGCGAAGTTCGGGCCGCTCGAGGCCGGCGCCGAACTCGGCGCGCTGGCCGAACTGAAGGCCGCTGCCCGCCGCCACGGCGCGCTCGTCGCGGTCAACGATCGCGCCGACATCGCGCTGGCGGCCGGCGCCGATGTGCTGCATCTGGGCCAGGGCGACCTGCCGCCCTGGTACGCCCGCCGGATCCTCGGGCCGGATGTGGTGATCGGCCGATCCACCCACAATCGCAACCAGGCCGGGCTCGCGGTCGTCGACGAGCACATCGATTACTTCTGCACCGGGCCGGTGTGGAATACGCCGACCAAACCGGGCCGCACCGCGGCGGGTATCGAGTTGGTGCGCTCGACCGCGGAATCGCATCCGACCCGGCCGTGGTTCGCGATCGGCGGGATCGACCGCGACCGCCTGCCGGAGGTGCTCGCGGCCGGCGCCGACCGGGTGGTCGTGGTGCGTGCCATCACCGCGGCGCGCGACCCTCAGGCCGCCGCCCGCGAACTCAAACAGCGGTTGCTGGAGAACGCGGCGAACTGATCCACAGCCGTACACATGGGGAGGACACGGCTATTCACATACGGCGTTCAGTCCAGTACCTGGTCCAGGGTCAGCACCAGCGCTTCCTCGTACTGCGCGTCCCCACCGGACCCGTTCTCGCGCTGCGCGATCCGGGCGGTCGGCGCGGCGGCATCGTGCGTGTCGAGCCACAAAAAGCCGCGATCGGCGAGGTCGATCGTGCGCGGCAGCACCGCCGCGATGGCGGCCGCCTCGGCGAGGCCGTCCAATTCGAGCCGGGCCGCGGCCGCGCGCAGCCCGGGCCACGCGACGGCGAATCCGGGATGCAGCGGCCGGGCGTCGACCTCCTCCTCGGGGACCCACGCCAGCTCGGCGCTTTCGCGATTCGCGGTGGTCGCCAAGGTTTCCGACACATCGGCCACCACGGTGGTATAGGTCCAGCCGGAGTCCGCGGTACTCGTCACCCGGCTGCCGCGCACCCGGACCGCCTCCGGATCGATTCCGGCTTCTTCCTGCGCCTCACGGACCGCAGCGTGCACGCTGGTCTCATGACTGTCGCGCGCACCACCGGGCAGCGCCCACGTTCCGCCCTGATGGCTCCACGGCGCCCGGTGTTGCAGCAGCACCAATGCGCCGCCGCCCTGCCGGGGTGCCCGCAGCAGCAGTCCGGCAGCCCCGAACAGGCCCCACTGCCGCGTCCCATCGGGGCTTTCCAAGAAGCCGTCTCCGTCACCGCGCATGCTCCGCCTCGTCCCGATCCACGCCGGCGTCCTGACCGCCGGCCTCCGGTACCGCCGTCGTGACCGACACATATCGGGCGGTACCGGTACGACCACAATAAGCTCAGTCCGCACAATGCAACCCGCTGAACGAACGGAGGTGGGCATGGCTCGAATCGGGCATTCGCAGCTCGACGAGCTGTCCCCGCGGGCCGCGGCTGCCGCCGTGCGCAGCCGGCTCGACGCGACCGATGTCCGCGCGTTCGCGCGCTCGTCCCCCGCGCGACTGATCGCGCTGGGCCTGTTACTGCTCGGGCTGTGCCTGATCGCCGGCGCCGTCACCTCCGGAGAGGTGGGCCACCGCCAGCACGCCCTGGACTATCTGCTGGACGAGGCCGAACCGGACGCCAATTCCGCACAGCATCTCTACACCTCGCTGTCGGTGGCCGATGCCGCCGCCGGCACCGCCTTCATCTCCGGGGGGCTGGAGCCGAAACCGGTGCGCGATCACTACGACCAGGCGGTCGGTGAGGCCGCGGCCGAACTCGTGGCCCAGTCCGACAACGCCGGCACACCCGGCTCGGTCACACCCGATGCCGACACCCGGCTGCGCACCGGGGTGGCCACCGAGCTGCCGGTCTACACCGGGCTCATCGAGACCGCGCGCGCCAACAATCGCGAGGGGCATCCCGTCGGCGCCGCCTATCTGAGCGAGGCGTCGAATCTCATGCAGACCACCATGCTCCCGACCGCGCAGGAGTTGCAGGAGCATCGGTCCGCGGCGATCGCGGCGACCCAGCGCCAGCACGTGCGGCCGCCGTGGGCGGCGATCGTCCTGCCGATCCTGACACTCGCCGCACTGGTGGCGGCACAGTTCTATCTGGCCCGGCGCTGGCATCGGGTACTCAATCCGGGTCTGCTGGTGGCCTCCGGCATTCTGCTGATCCTGTTGGCCTGGACGGTGATCGCCGGATCGTTCTCGGCGGTGGCGACCACCTCGGGACGCGACGACGGCGCGGTGCCGGGCGCCCAGCTGACCGAGAGCCGCATCCTGGCGCAGCAGGCGCGGGCGGCGGAGACGCTGAAATTGGTGCGCCGCGATGTCAGCGGCGACTACGACCACACCTACGACACCGCCACCGCGCGGCTCGACGATCTGCTCACCCACTATCCCGGCGGCGCGCCGGGCGCCGGCGACGTGCGCAATGCGCATGCGGCACTGGGTCGTTGGCGCTCGGCTCATCAGCGGATGAACGACGCGCTGGGCCGCGGCGATTTCCCGGCCGCCACCGCGGTGGCGATCGGCGCGGATCCGGCGCAGGCGAGCGCGGCGGTCGACACCCTCGACAGCGCGCTCGCCGCCGGTATGGGTGAAACGCGAAATACATTGCGCGGAGAGATATCCGATGCCGCGCGGTCGCTGGACTTCCTGGCCCCGGGCGCACTCACCCTGGCCGCGCTGGCGGCGGTGTTCGTGGTGGCCGGGCTGTGGCCGCGTTTGAGGGAGTACCGATGAGAGCGAGGCGGGTCGCGGCAGCGGCATTGGCGGCATCGGCCCTGCTGGCCGGCGGTTGCGGCGGTGCGCCGAGCACCCCGCGCGCCGGCGGCAGCGGCACCTACACCGAACCGCCACTGCCCGCCAATGCCGTTGTGACACAACCACAGTCGGCACCCGCCCCGGATCTCGAACCGCAATGCGGTAATCCCACCGCCAGCCTGCGTCCCGGCGCCGATCACGGACCGGCCCTCGACGCCGTCCGCGCGCGCGGGCGATTGCTGGTCGGCCTGGATCCCGGCAGCAATCTGTTCAGCTTCCGCGATCCGATCAGCGGCACCCTCGCCGGTTTCGACGTCGACGTCGCCGCCGAGATCGCGCGCGATCTGTTCGGCGATCCGCGCCGCATCGAATACCGGATCCTCGGTTCGGCGGATCGTGAACGCGCACTGCAGGATCACAGCGTCGACGTCGTGGTGAAGACCATGACCATCACCTGTGATCGACGCCGGCGCGTCGATTTCTCCACCACCTACCTGATGTCGCATCAGCGCGTCCTGGCGGTGAAGGGATCCGGCATCACCTCGATGGCGGATCTGGCCGGTAAGCGCGTCTGCGCGGTGGGCGGCACCACCTCGCTCGACCGGATTCGGCACATCCAGCCGACGGCCGCGATCATGACGGTGCCGACCTGGGCGGACTGCCTGGTGGTCTTGCAGCAGCGCCAGGTCGACGCGATCAGCACCGACGACGCGTTGCTCGCCGGGCTGGCGGCGCAGGACCCGTACGCCGAGGTGGTGGGGCCCGCCCTCAGTGACGAGCCGTACGGCGTCGGCGTCCCGAAGGGTAACGACGATATGGTCCGGTTCGTGAACGCCACCCTGCAGCGGTTGCGCACCGACGGCACCTGGGATCGGCTCTATCAGCATTGGCTGGCGCCCGCGCTGGGTCCCGCGGCCGGACCGCCGGAACCGACCTATCGGGACTGATCCATGTCCGAGCACCACGACTTCCCCGAATCCGAGTACCCGCCGACATCTCTCACGCCCACGCCGGAACCCGGTGAGGATCCGACGACACCACAGGCCCGCCACGCCCCGGAACCGCCGGAGCCCCGGAGAACACCCGGGCCTCGGCAGATCCATGGGACGCAGCACATCCACGGGACTCAGCGTGCCGACCTGCCCACGGCCGCAACACCGTTCACGGGACCGGATACCGCCGCCGCCCCGGCCGGCACCGGCGGTCCCGGCACCTCGTCGTATCCGAGCGAGCCGAGTCGTCCCACCGGACGCAGCGGGCGCACGGTCCGCTCCCGTCCCACGGTCCGTCGCCTGGGCGCCGGCCTGGTGCCGATTCCGGCTGTGCCGCAACTGGATCCGATGGGGGCGGTGCTCGCCGACCCGGTGGTGGCCGAGGGACGGCGGTACTGCTGGCGCTGCGGCCGTCCGGTCGGGCGCACCACGGCGGCGCACGCCGCCACGGCCGTCGGCAGCTGCGACAACTGCGGCGCTCCCTACGATTTCCGCCCGTATCTGCGGGCCGGCGATCGCGTCGCCGGACAGTACGAGATTCAGGGTTGCATCGCGCACGGCGGGCTCGGCTGGATCTACCTCGCGATCGACCGCAATGTCAGCGACCGCTGGGTCGTGCTGAAGGGCCTGCTGCACGGCGGGGATGCCGAGGCCCAGGCCGTCGCCGTGGCCGAACGCCAATATCTGGCCGAACTGGCCCATCCGAGCATCGTCAAGATCCACAACTTCGTCGAACATCCGGGTCCCGGCGGCTCGCCGATCGGCTACATCGTCATGGAGTACGTGGGCGGTCGCTCGCTGCGCGATCTGCTCGACACCCATCCGCGGCCGGAGCGGATGCCGGTGCCGGAAGCGATCGCCTACATCCTGGAGATCCTGCCCGCGCTGGAATATCTGCACGCGCTGGAGCTGGCCTACAACGACCTCAAGCCCGACAACATCATGGTCACCGAGGATCAGGTGAAACTGATCGACCTGGGCGCGACCGCACCGTTCGACTCCTACGGAAATCTCTACGGCACCAAGGGTTTCCAAGCACCGGAGATCGCCACCACCGGTCCCACCGCCGCCACCGACATCTACACCGTCGGCCGCACCCTGGCGGTGCTGACGGTGAACATCCCGATGGTCGCCGGCCGCTACACCGACGGCATTCCGCATCCGGATGCCGAACCGGTACTGGCTCGCTACGAATCCCTGCATCGGCTGCTGCTGACCGCGACCGATCCCGATCCGGATCGCCGGTTCCCGTCGGCCCGGGTGATGACCACCCAGCTGGCGGGCGTGCTGCGCGAAATCCTGGCCGCCGAGACCGGTACCGAACATCCGCAACTGTCGACGCTGTTCAGTCCGCCGCGCACCAGTTTCGGCACCGACGAGCTGATCGGCCAGACCGATGTCTACGCCGACGGCGTGGTCCGCGGCAAGAATCTCACCGCCCGCGATATCGCCGCCGCCCTGCCGGTCCCGCTGATCGATCCGGCCGATCCGTCGGCCGCGCTGCTGGCCGGGACCGCGCACTCCGAACCGGAACATGCCCTCGACGCGGTGCGGGCCGCGCGGCGGCGAGCCGAGACCGCACCGGATGGTGCGCCGGACGGTTTCGCCGCCGAGGCCACCCTGGCCGAGGTTCGCGTCCATCTCGATCTCGACCAGCCGGCCGCGGCCCGCGAGCTGCTGGACAACCTGGGCGAACAGGATTGGCGCACCGACTGGTTCCAGGGCCTGATCGCGCTGCGCGAGCAGGACTACGAACGCGCCTACGACAGTTTCGACGCGGTGCTGTGTGCGCTGCCCGGTGAGATCGCGCCCAAACTCGCCATCGCCGCGACCGCGGAACTTGTTCTGCAACAGTGGGATTCGCCGGATCCCGCGCAGTGGCGGCAGTGCGCCGAGAAGTTCTACGCCACGGTGTGGCGGACCGACCGCGGCGTGGTCAGCGCCGCCTTCGGGCTCGCACGGCAATTGGCCGCCGACGGCCGGGTCGCCGCCGCGGTCGCGGCCCTGGACGACGTTCCCTCCGCCTCCCGCCACTACACCGAGGCACGGCTGACGGCGGTCCTGCTGCTCCTCACCGCACGACCCGCCGAACCCGGCGATCCGGACTCCGGGGACGGCGAGACCCAGCAACACGCGCAGGTCGACACCGATCGGCTGGAGGAGTCCACCCTGCACGTCGCCGCGGCGCGGCTGCAGGCCCTGCCCGCGGCGGAACGGCGGGTCGCGCAGTTGCGAGTCCTTGTTCTGGGCACCGCGCTGGCGTGGCTGCAGGCCGGTCACCGCCCACGGACCTCCAGCAGCACCCTGCTCGGGCAGCCGTTCACCGAACGCGGGCTGCGCCGGGGGATCGAATCCGGGCTGCGCGCACTGGCCCGCACCGCCCCCGGCCGGACGCACCGGTACGCGCTGGTGGATCTGGCGAACGCGATCCGCGCCAAGAGCTGGTTCTGAGCCCGGTTCAGCCCACCAGTGCGGCGGCCGCCCGGGCGATGGCCAATTCCTCGTCGGTCGGCACCACCAGCACGGCCACCTCCGCGCCCGGCGGCGAAATATGGCGTGCCGCACGATCTTTCGCCGCGTTGCGCACCGGATCCACCGCGATGCCGAAACGTTCCAGGCCGGCCAGCGCGTCGGCGCGCACCTGCGCGTTGTTCTCCCCCACCCCGGCGGTGAAGGTGATCGCGTCGACCCGGCCCAGATCCACCAGATAGGCGCCGATGTAATGGCGCAACCGATGCACGTAGACGTCGTAGGCCAACCGCGCCGCGGCATCCCCGGAATCGATCAGGTCGAACAGCTGCCGGAAGTCGTTGACCCCGGACAGGCCCTTGATGCCGGAGCGGCGGTTGAGCAGTTCGTCGATGCCGTCGATATCCAGCCCCGCGGTCCGCGCCAGATGCAGCGGAATGCCCGGGTCGATATCGCCGGACCGGGTCCCCATCACCAACCCCTCCAGCGGCGTCAGTCCCATGCTGGTGTCGACGGCCCGGCCGCCGCGAATCGCCGACGCCGAGGCGCCGTTACCCAGATGCAGGACGATCTGGTTGTGCGCGGCCGGGTCACCGCCGAGCAGTTCCGACACCCGCCCGGACACATACTCGTGCGAGGTGCCGTGGAACCCGTAGCGCCGCACGCCGTGCGCGGCGGCGACCGTCGCGTCGATGGCGTAGGTCTTGGCGGCGTCGGGCAGTCCGTGGAAGAAGGCGGTGTCGAACACCGCGACCTGCGGGATATCGGGCAGCAGGTCGCGCGCGGAGCGGATGCCGGTGACGTTGGCCGGGTTGTGCAGCGGCGCCAGGGTGGAGAGCTTGTCGATGGATTCCACCACGGCATCGGTGATCAGGGTCGGTTCGTAGAAGATCTCGCCGCCGTGCACGACCCGGTGGCCGACCGCCGAGAGCCCCTCGCCGCTCAGATCGTGACCGCTGCGGGTGAACAGGTCGAACACCACCCGCAGCCCCGCGGCGTGATCGGCGATCGGCCCGGTGTGCTCGAATTCCTTTCCGTCACTGTGATGTTCGACGGTCACCTCGTCCTCGGACACCGGTTCGCCGATGCGCGACACCAGTCCGGAGGCCGACACGGTCGCCGAAACCGGGTCCAGCAGTTGATATTTGATCGACGACGACCCCGAATTGATCACCAATACCTGCATCAGCCCTCCAGTGACTTGCGGGACACCCGCACCCGGTCGGCACAGCGAGCCGCTGCGCGATTGTCGCTCACCGTGCCTCCAGTGACTTGCGGGACACCCGCACCCGGTCGGCACAGCGAGCCGCTGCGCGATTGTCGCTCACCGTGCCTCCGGTGACTTGCGGGACACCCGCACCCGGTCGGCACAGCGAGCCGCTGCGCGATTGTCGCTCACCGTGCCTCCTGCTTCTGCGCCTGGATCGCCGTGATCGCCACGGTGTTCACGATGTCGGCCACCAGCGCTCCGCGCGACAGGTCGTTGACCGGTTTACGCAATCCCTGCAGCACCGGCCCGATCGCGACCGCGCCCGCGCTGCGCTGCACCGCCTTGTAGGTGTTGTTCCCGGTGTTGAGGTCCGGGAAGATGAACACCGTCGCGCGCCCGGCGACATCGGAATGCGGCAGTTTGGTGCTCGCGACCGTCGGTTCGATCGCGGCGTCGTACTGGATGGGCCCCTCCACCGGCAGCTGCGGCGCCCGCCGATGCACCAGTTCCGTTGCGGCCCTGACCTTGTCGACGTCGGCGCCGGAGCCGGATTCGCCCGTCGAGTACGACAGCATCGCCACCCGCGGTTCGATTCCGAACTGCTGCGCGGTGCGGGCGGAGGAGATCGCGATATCGGAGAGCTGTTCGGAGGTCGGGTCCGGCACCACCGCGCAGTCGCCGTAGGCCAGCACGCGGTCGGCCAGGCACATCAGGAACACACTCGACACCGTCGAGACGCCGGGTTCGGTCTTGATGATCTCGAACGAGGGCCGGATCGTATGCGCGGTGGTGTGCGCGGCACCGGAGACCATGCCGTCGGCGATGCCCCGATACACCATCATGGTGCCGAAATACGAGATGTCGGCCATGAATTCGCGGGCCCGCTCGACCGTCATCCCCTTGTGCGCGCGCAGCCGCGCGAATTCCTCGGCGAACTCTGCGCGCAGTTCGCTGGTGCGCGGATCGAGCACCTGGGCGGCGTCGATGTCGACACCGAGTTCGGCCGCGCGGGCGCGCACGGTGGCCTCGTCGCCGAGGATGGTCAGTTCCGCGATCTTGCGTTGCAGCACGCGCCCGGCCGCCCGCAGGATGCGATCGTCGTCGCCCTCGGGCAACACGATCCGGCGCGGATCGGCACGAGCCCGTTCCACCAGCTGATATTCGAACATCTG
Organism: Nocardia cerradoensis NBRC 101014; assembly: GCF_000308535.1. GTDB lineage: Bacteria > Actinomycetota > Actinomycetes > Mycobacteriales > Mycobacteriaceae > Nocardia > Nocardia cerradoensis. Next base: position 53,417 of record NZ_BAFW01000245.1, read on the forward strand.
CGGTGTGACGACCGACGGCACCGGAACTTCGATGAGATTCAACAGCTTCCGGCTGTCCACCCGCTGCTCCATCAGCGCCAGCGCGGTGTCGACCTTGCGCATACTGCTGAGCGAGACCCGCCCGCGGGTCTGCGCGGCGGCGCTGGCGGTGTCGAATGTGCCCAGTTGTGTGGTGAGGATGGGCAGTTTCGGCTTGAGGCCCGCCATCAGGCGCGCGATCGCCGGATCCGGCAGCATGCCACCGTTCATGATGATGCCCGACAGCGACGGAAATCCCTCCGCCTCGTGCGCGTTCACCAGCGACAGCAGGACGTCGGAACGGTCGCCCGGCACGATCACCGCGACGCCGTCGCTGAGCCGCTCGAGAATGTGCTCGGCGGTCATGCCGCCGACCATCACCTTCAGCGCCTCGCGCTGCAGCAGTTCCGGATCGCCCGAATAGACGGTGCCGTCGATGGCCTCGCACAGTTCGTTCATGGTCGGCGCGGTGAGCAGCGGCACCTCCGGCATCGTCCACGACGGACAGGGCAGCACACCCATCGCGTCCCGCACGTCTTCGAGCCGCTCGGGATCGCAGCGGTTGACGATGATCGCCATCAGCTGGGCGTGCTCGTGTTCGAGTTCCGCTTCGCAGACCCGGGCGACCTGCACGACGTCCTCGGGGGTGCGCCCGGCCCCGCGCAACACCAGCAGCACCGGCGCGCCGAGGTTGACCGCGATCCGGGCGTTGTAGCGCAGTTCGCTCGGCCCGGCGACGTCGGTGTAGTCGCTGCCGACCACCACCACGGCGTCGCACACCTTGGCGACCTCGTGGAACCGCATCACGATCTCGCTGATCGCGGCGTCGGGATCGGCGTGCACCTGCTCGTAGGTGACCCCGACCGCCTGCTCGTAGTCGATATCGGCGGTGCAGTGTTCGAGCAGCAGCTCGAGAATGTAGTCACGGCCGTGGTTGGAGCGGGTGATCGGCCGGAAGACGCCCACCCGCGGCGTCGTCGCCGAGAGCATCTGCAGCATGCCCAGCGCCACGGTGGATTTGCCGGTGTCACCTTCCAGTGACGCGATGTACACGGTGGACGGTGCGGGTTCGGCCATGGTCCCGAGCTTAGTGAGCGGATATCCGCCGGACATCGCGCCCACTGCCGGTTGCCGGCGAAATCACGGCTGGTCGTGTATGCGGCCGCGGCCGACACCCATTCGTGAGGCGCGGCCGGAGCGATGGTCGGAGTGACCACAGCTGCCCGGACCAGGCGCGACGACCTCGCCGTGACGGCGACCGGACCAGCGGGATGAGCGTTGCGGACATGGGTCTGCGTCTTCCGGGCATTCAACGGCTCACATTTCGCCCGTAATGTCGGCATCATGCGACTCGGCACCTTCCTTCCCACGTCCACCCCCGATCCCCAGCGGCCGATCCTCGGCGATGTCGGCGCCGCGGCGCGGTTCGCCGAGGAGGTCGGCCTCGATTCGGTGTGGTCGACCGACCACCTCGTCGCCAGCGCGCCGATTCTGGAGAGTTCGGTCACGCTGGCGACCGCGGCGGCGGTGACCGAACGGATTCACATCGGCTACGGCGTGCTGCTGCTCGCACTGCGCCCGGCCGCGTGGGCGGCCAAACAGGTGAGCGCGTTGCAGTACGTCTCCGGGGATCGGCTGCTGCTGGGCGTCGGCACGGGCAATCCCGCTCACGGCGATATCGGCTGGCGCGCGGCCGGGTTGCCGTTCGCCGACCGGGGCCGGCGGACCGACGAGAATCTGCGCGTGCTGCCCGATCTGATCGCCGGCCGGCCCGCGGTGCTGCCGGACGGCACCGAGGTCACGCTCGCCCCCGGCGCGACGGTTCCGCCGATTCTGGTGGCCGGCGACGGACCGCGCGCCCGGCGCCGTGCGGCCGAATTCGCCGACGGCTGGCTCGCGATCGGACTCGCGCCGCAGGAAGTAGCTACTGCCACAAAGGAATTGAGCGAATTCGCCGCGTCGTTCGGGCGCGCCACACCCACCGTCTCCGTCGTCACGCCCTTGCCCGCCGACCTCGGCGAAGCCCGGGACCTGTTCGACGCCTACACCGAGGCGGGCGTCGACCACCTGCTCACCGCACCGCATGACGCCGACTGGCACAGGGGATACGAATTCGTGGCCGCGATCCGGACCGGTGGACGGTAACGCTGCCGCTTGCCCCCGCGTCTCCGGCGAGCGCCCTAGGATCACTGTCCATGACGGCACAGTTTCCGGATCGGCAGTGGGGTTCGCGGACCGGTCTGCTCGGGCGAACGGCTAGCGCGTTCGCCGCGACGAAATTCGGTTCGCTCGTGGTCCGCACCCTCACACCGCTGGATCGGAAAGTGTTGCAGCGCACCGGCGCACGCTACACCGTGCTCGGCCCGATCGGCGCGCCGATCGTCCTGCTCACCACCGTCGGCCGCACCTCCGGGCAGCCGCGCACCTCGCCGCTGCTGTACGTCCACGACGGCGACACGCTGTACGTGATCGGCAGCAACTTCGGTCAGGCCCGCCATCCCGCATGGACCGCCAACCTGCTGGCACATCCCGAGGCGACGATAACCCTTGCCGGACAAAGCATTCCGGTGCGCGCACAGCTGGTCGAGGATCCGGTGCGTAAGCAACGGATCTTCGACCGGTTCGTGGAGACGACCGAGGCCTATGCCGCCTACCGCAGCCGGACGACGCGTGATCTGCGCATCTTCGCCCTGACCAGGGCGTGAGGCTTCACACGATCCGGCTGTGGGCCAGATACACCCGGCCGGCGAAGGTGCGGATCGGGCTGCTGCCGAAGTCGAGTGACCACACGGGTTGCTGATTCTTCCCGGCCGCGACGACGGTGATCCCGCCCTGACCACCCCGCGCGACGGTGACGACCCTCGTTCCATCCGTGGCCCACGGGACCTGGTTGTCCGGCAGTACACCGCCCGTGGCCGTGTACGCATCGAACCAGGCGTAGGCGAGCTGGTATCTGTTCTCGAGATAGTCGGAGCCGGATGTCGTGGTGGTGTCCCAGCGAATCAGAATCTTGCTGCCGATTCCGGCGACGGACACACCGTGGCCGTAACTCGCTTCCTTCGGCAATTGCCTGGACCAGAGCATGGTCCCGGTCGCGGGATCGAAGGCGGCGAACATGTCGCGGTTCGTCATCACCGGCAGCGCCGGTGCGGTGTCCGGCTCGGCGTAGCGCTCGGCATTGCCGTTCGGCGCCGGATCGTCACCCTGGGTGGCGTACGGCTGGCTCGCGACCACGCGCCAGCCGGGACCGGCGCTCGCGCGCTTCGTTCCGTCGAGCGCGAAGAAGTCCGCACCGACCGCGAATCCGCCGGAGTACGCCAGCCAGTCCGGGGCCCAAACGGTATGAGGCTGAACGTGATCCGGAGCAATGTGATACACGACCTTGCCGGTTTCGATAGTGCGCAATTCGAAATCGGCCTTCGAGAACGGATCACCGGAGACGGGATTCTTCCGCAGCGACAGCACACCGGAACCGTGGACCAGACCTGCTTGGATGTCGTCGGCCCGCCAGAGCACTGTGCCGGTGACATCCGCGGCGATGACCGAACCCGTCGCGGCCCCTTTGCGCTCGGGTTCGAATGTGGCGAACGTTTCTCCCGCGGAGACGATTTCGGTGGCGGCCGGCAGACGACCCGAGATCACACCCGTCTGCGTATCGATGAGCAGCGTCGCGTACGAATCCGAATTCACGTCCCGGGTCCCGGCGGCGCTGTCCCCGGACTCCGTACGGCAGCCCGCGTAGCGGCCCGAGGCCGTGAACACGCACTCGGCGTAGGAGATGTAACCCACACCGACGCTGTGCAACAGCGCGCCCGACTCCACATCGAGGATGTCGAGTTTCCTGGTGCCGTTGTAGAACACCACCTTGTCCGTGCCGCCGATCGGGAGCGCCCACCCTTCGGCCGACCACCGCTTCCCGGTGGGTTCGGCACTCAGATCCGGGCTCTGCGGAGTCACCGAGATCCGGGCCAGCGCCCGGGCGGCATCGGTCGGACCGACCTCGTCGGGTCCGCTCGCGTGCAGCACGAATGCCGTCACCGCCGCGACGACGGCGACTACGGCCGCGACCGTGCCCACCGCCGCCCACATCGACCGCGGCCCACCGTCACCGCCGCGCTGCGATGGCGGCAGCGCCGCGCCGGCGGCGGAGACAACGGTCGGGCTCGCGGCGGCCGATCCGTCGAGCGCCGGCACGGGCTGTCCGGCGAGCACGGTTGCGATCGCCGCCTGCGGGTCGTCCGGCGGTTCGGCAGGGGTGGCGCGCAAGGCCGCACCGAGCGCCGTCGCGAACTCCGAGGACGATGCGAACCGGTCCGCCGGCCGCTTCGCCATCGCCCGCGCCAGCACCGCGTCCACGTCCGGATGCAGGTGCGGCCGCGCCGTCCGCACGCTCGGTGGCGTGGCCGTGGCATGCCGCGTGACGACCACGACGGGATTGGTGTCCGCGAACGGCGCGTCGCCGGTGAGCACGTGAAAGATGGTGCAGGCCAGCGAATACTGGTCGCTGCGCCCGTCCAGCGGTTGGGCGCTCAACTGCTCCGGCGACGCGTAGTTCAGGGTGCCGATCATGACACCGGTTCCGGTCAGATCGGAGGAGCCCGCGGCCTGCCGGGCGATGCCGAAATCGGTGAGCAGAACGTCACCGTCCCGGCTCAGCAGGATGTTCGCCGGTTTCACGTCCCGGTGCACCAAACCCTGCGCATTCGCGCGGTCCAGGGCCCCCGCAACGGTTTCCGCGATCCGGATCACCTCGTCGATCGCGAACGGTCCGGTCACGGACAGTCGCTGGGCGAGATCGACGCCGTCGACCAGTTCCATCGCGATCCACAACCGGCCCTCGTATTCGCCGCGGTCGTATACCTTGACGATCGCCGGATGCGACAGGCTCGCCACCAGGTCGGCCTCCCGCTCGAACCGCGCTCGGTACTCCGGGTCGGCCGCATACTGGGCCGGTAGTACCTTCACCGCGTCCGATCGGGGCAACCGCGGATGCCGAGCGACGTAGACCTCGCCCATTCCACCGGCGCCGAGCACCCGTTCGATCCGGTAGCCCGCGAACAACTCCCCCGAATGCAGCATTACTCCTCCTCGCCGTGAGCACCCTACCGAGTCCGACCGGCTCGCGAGGGACGGATGACCTCGGAAAGGCACATACTCAGCGGCCGACCGAGGCGAGAGGAGTTGTTCGCGACAAGCATTCGATCACAGAGTGCGAAACTCGTTGCGAGACAAACAAATTCGCGCGGTTCTCAGGAATACCGGATCCGACGGCGGTCCGGAACGAGGTGGAAGAACGTGATCGGGACCCGCGGACGCCCCCTTACGGCTGGGTGGCCCGAGTGAGATCCAGATCGATGTCGAACGGAACGGTGACCTGGAGACGATCGTGATGTATCCCCGTGGGGGTGTACTTCCCGGTCGCCGGGTCGAGTTCGTACACGTAGACCACAGCGCGACCATCGGCATTCTCCACGCGCCAGAAGTGTGGAATACCGGCCTCGGCGTACAACTGCGGCTTGCGCTTGCGGTCGCGTTCGACCGAGTCGGGGGAGACGACTTCGACGACGAGGGTGACGTCGGACGGCTTGTAGGCCGTCTCCTCGAGATTCGTCGAGGCGACGGCATCGACAACCATCACGTCGGGTTCCGGCCGTTGCCGACTCCCCAACGTGACAGTCATTTCGCGTAGCACGACCAGATGTTTCGGTGCTCGGTGCTTCAGCTCCCCGCGAAGGAAGTCCACAACACACATGTGAAACAACTTCTGCGGGCTCACGAAAACGAGACTCCCGTCGATCAGTTCGGTATGCGGGGGCAGATCGGGTAGCCGGTCGAGATCTGCGGCGACGTACCCCTCGGGCGGCGGAATCGGCCAGCCCGGAGACGGCCGGTCGCCCGTAGGCATCGCGTCCGCTGTCATCTGGTCCCTCGCTCTGCGCATGGTGATCGACTGACCCGACAAGTATGCCACGCAACCACTGTGACCTGTGAGTTCGTACCGCGCCGGGTGGACTGGTACCGCCCACCCGGCGCACAACGCTCAGAGTGCGCGCAGACGCGGTGCCAGGTCGCGCGCGAACAGGTCCAGGAAGCGGCGCTGATCGTGGCCGGGAGCATGGAAGACCAGGTGGTTCAGGCCCGCGTCGACGTAGGGCTTGATCTGCTCGACGGCCTGGTCCGGATCGCTGGCGACGATCCAGCGCTTGGCGATCTGCTCGATCGGCAGGGCGTCCGCGGCCGCCTCCATCTCGATCGGATCGGTGATGGAGTGCTTCTGTTCGGCGGTCAGCGACAGCGGGGCCCAGAACCGCGTATTCTCCAGCGCCAGTTCGGGATCGGTGTCGTAGGAGATCTTGATCTCGATCATCCGGTCGATATCGTCGAGGGTGCGGCCGACCTTCTCCGCGCCCTCGGTCACCGCCGGCATCAACTTCTCGGTGTAGAGGTCCATCCCCTTGCCGGAGGTGCAGATGAAACCGTCACCGGCCCGGCCCGCGTACCGGGCGACCACGGGCCCGCCCGCGGCGATGTAGACCGGGATACCGGCCGGCGGCACGTCGTAGATCGACGCGCCGACCGTGGTGTAGTACTGCCCCTCGAAGTCGACCCGGTCACCGCTCCACAGCGCGCGCATGAGATCGACCGATTCCCGCAACCGGGCGAAACGCTCCTTGAATTCCGGCCACTCCCCCTTGTAACCGGTCGCGATCTCGTTGAGGGCCTCCCCGGTGCCCACACCCAGCATGATCCGCTCCGGGTACAGCACCCCGAGAGTCGCGAAGGCCTGGGCGATCACCGCGGGGTTGTAGCGGAAGGTCGGCGTCAGCACCGAGGTGCCGAGCTGGATGCGGGAGGTCCGCTCACCGACCGCGGTCATCCAGGCCAGCGAAAACGGAGCATGACCACCCTTGTGCCGCCAGGGCTGGAAATGATCGCTGACGGTCGCGCTGTCGAGGCCGTGTTCTTCGACCAGAACGCCGAGCTCGACGAGCTCGCGTGGTCCGAATTGTTCTGCCGACGCCTTGTATCCCAGCTTGAGATCACTCACTGCGCCACTCCTGTTCGCCGTCACGTGCGTGCTTGGGCCGGTCCCCGGGTGGGAGACGACCGCGTCGACCGAGTGCAGCGCTGGACGGGTGTCCCGAATTCCTGTCCCGACATTCGACAGCGCGGCAAGCTGCGGTCGCATTCGACCATAACCAGTGCGAATTCTCCGACCGCCGCGCGTACGCACCTACCGGAACGTTCATCACCCTCGGCAATAGCCCACAATTGGCTCGTGACTGCCGACAGCGAGCCGATTCTGTCCTACCTGACCGATATGGACGGCGTGCTGGTGCACGAGGACCACCTCATCCCCGGCGCCGATGCGTTCCTGACGGAGCTGACCGAGCGTGAGATTCCGTACCTGGTCCTGACCAACAACTCCATCCGCACCCCGCGCGATCTGCAGGCCCGGCTGCGCCGGATCGGGCTGGACATCCCGGCGTCCTCGATCTGGACCTCGGCGACCGCCACCGCCACCTTCCTGAACGAGCAGCGTCCCGGCGGCACGGCGTACGTGGTCGGCGAATCGGGGTTGACGACCGCACTGCACGAGATCGGCTACGTGCTGACCGACAGCGATCCGGATTACGTCGTCCTCGGCGAGACGCGGACCTATTCGTTCGAGGCGATCACCACCGCGATCCGGCTGGTCGAGCGCGGCGCCCGGTTCATCGCCACCAACCCCGACCCGACCGGGCCCTCCCGCGAGGGCGTGCTGCCCGCGACCGGTTCGGTGGCCGCGCTGATCACCCGGGCCACCGGGCGCGACCCGTACTACGTCGGAAAGCCGAATCCGCTGATGATGCGCTCGGCGCTGCGGCAGATCGGCGCGCATTCGCAGTCGGCGGTGATGATCGGCGACCGGATGGACACCGATGTGATCGCCGGACTCGAGGCGGGTATGCGCACGGTCCTGGTGACCTCGGGGATCTCCACCCGGGCGTCGGTGGAACAGTTCCCCTACCGGCCGACGGTGGTGATCGATTCGGTGGCCGATCTCGTGGGCCGCACCGGGAATCCGTTCGCGGTCTGAGCGGACAAGTCCGGCCGGCGCACCGTCCGCGCGCCGGCACGGTCATTCCTCCGCGCCGCGTTCCATCAGTCCGGACTTGTGCCGCGATCCCCGGATTCCAGCGCTTCCAGCGCCGCCGACAGATCGCCCAGCGCGTCCACCACTTCGGCGAACCGCTGCGGACCAAGTTGTCGCGCAAGCTGTTTCGCCATGACAGCGTGCTTCGGAGTGATCCGGCGGATAGCCGCGGAGCCCGCATCGGTGATCGCCACCAGCTTCGCGCGGCGGTGCGAGGGATTGGGCCGGTATTCGGCTAATCCCTTGCCCACCAGCAGGTCTGCGATACGCTGCACGCTCTGACGGGTGATGCCCATCTCGCGCGCGATCCCCGAGACCGGCAGCGGTTCGTGCAGCACCGCACCCAGCACCTGCCACCAGGCCGCGGTGATCTCCGCCGGTTTCGCCAATTCCTCTGCGATCGTGAGGAATTGGCCGTTCAGCTTGAAGGTTGTGATCGCCGCCGCGGAGAACAGTTCGGCATCACCGCGACTCATGCCGGCTCGACCGCCCCGGCCTGCAGGGCGAAGAACGCGCTGGGATCCCGGTCCGCATAGAGCCGATACCAGGCGTCCAGGACGGCAGGCTCGAACAGGTCCAGCCGCGCGAAGATATGGCGCGCGAAGTCGATCGGCGCGATGCCACTCGCGGTGATCAGATCGCCGTCGGTCACCGCCGGTTCGTCCACGTAGTGTCCCGCTCCCGAATATCCGGTCGAGGCAAGGTTTTCCGGGGCGTTGCCGGTGTGCGGACGAGCATCGAGCAGACCCTGTTTCGCCAGTCCGTAGGTCGCGCCGCAGATCGCCGCGACCGGCACTCCGGCGCTCAGGAACTCCGCTGCCGCCCCGGCGAACGGCGCGAGGCGCTCGTCCTCCCAGATATCGGCGCCGGGCAGGACCAGCATCGCGCTGTCGGCCGGGGAGAGCTGATCCAGGGTCAGATCGGGAACCACGCGCAGCCCGCCCATCGAGGTGACCGGCTCGGCGGTGGCGCCGACCGTGCGGATCTGCCAGGTCCCCGGTTCGCGCTGCATCAGTGGGCGATTGATACCGGCCGTGACGAAGCTCGGCTCCCAATCCGCGAAGGTGTCGTAGACCGCCAGATGAACCGTTTCAACCATGACAGTATGCTGTCATGGTTGACAGCATACTGTCAATGGTTTCGGTGGTCAGCTCAGCGCCTGCTCCAGATCGCCGAGCAGATCCTCCACATCCTCGAGCCCGATCGAGATGCGCAACACGCCGTCGGTGAGCCCCACGGCCGCACGGCCTTCGGGACCCATCGCCCGATGCGTGGTGGTCGCCGGATGCGTGATCAGGGTCTTCGCGTCGCCGAGATTGTTGGAGATGTCGATGATGCGCAGCCGGTTCAGCACCTCGAAGGCGCGCTTCTTGCCCTCGTCGGCGCCGGCCACGAGTTCGAAGGTCACCACGGTGCCGCCGCCGGACATCTGCGAGGTCGCCAGCTCGTGCTGCGGATGCGAGGTGAGGAACGGGTACTTCGTCCAGGCCACCCCCGGATGCCGTTCCAGGAACTCGGCGACGGCCAGCGCGGACTGCGTCGACTGCCGCACCCGCAGCGGCATCGTCTCCAGACCCTTCAGCAGAGTCCAGGCGTTGAACGGGCTCAGCGCCGGGCCGGTGTGGCGCATCAGATTCTTGACCGGCCCGTTGATGTAGTCGCTCGTGCCGAGGATCGCACCGCCGAGCACGCGACCCTGTCCGTCGATGTGCTTGGTGCCCGAATACACCACCACATCGGCGCCGAGATCGAGGCTGCGCTGCAACAGCGGCGTCGCGAACACGTTGTCCAGCACGACCTTCGCACCGGCGGCATGCGCCAGTTCGCTCACCCGCCGCACGTCGACGAGGGTCTGCATCGGATTCGACGGGGTCTCGAAGAACACCGCGGCCGTCGGCTGCGAGAGCGCCCGCTCCCACTGGCCGAGATCCTCACCGTCGACGAAGACGGTCTCCACGCCCCAGCGCGGCAGGATCTCGTTGCACACCACGAAACAGGAACCGAACAGGCTGCGCGCGGCCACCAGCCGATCGCCCTGCCCGAGCAGCGCGGCCAGCGCGGTGAACACCGCGGACATCCCGCTGGCGGTGGCGAAACACGCCTCGGCGCCCTCGAGCAGCCGCATCCGCTCCTCGAACATCGCGACCGTCGGATTGCCGTAGCGCGAATAGACGAAATGCTCGATATCGCCGGTGAAGGCCGCTTCGGCCGCCTCCGCGCTCTCGTAGACGAATCCGGACGACAGATACAGCGCCTCGGAGGTCTCCTCGAAACCGGAGCGGCGCAGCCCGCCGCGCACGCCCAGGGTCGCCGGACCCACGCCCTCGGGCAGCGGCCGATCGAATGCACCGCCGGTGATCATGACTGCCTCCACGAAAAGAATTGCCGCACAACAGATCCGCTCACGACTGCCGCCACGGCAGACCGAGTGCGCGCCAACCGGCGCCACCACGATGCCCCTCGGCATCCAGCGGACCCTCGAATCCTTCGAGCACGTTGTAGGCGGGTGCGAAGCCGGCCGCCGTCGCCGCCTTGGCCGCACCGATCGAACGCTGCCCGGACCGGCACAGGAAGATCACCGGAGCGTCGCTGTCGCCCGCTCGATCGGCCAGCACCTGTTTCAACTGCTCCACGAACGCCGGATTGGGGGCGCCGGAGCCGTCGACCCATTCGATGAGGGCGGTCGGCCGCTCGATCGAGGTGGTGTCGGGCACTCCGACGAATCGCCATTCGGCCTCGGTGCGCACATCCACCAGCACCGCGTCCGGATTGTCGCGCAACAACTCCCACGCCTGCCCAGGCGTGATATCACCGGCGTAGCTCACTTGTCGAACCTCCTACGGAATCCGCACTTGCCGCGTCCGGTCGGACCGCGGCCAGGTCGTCACCCGGAGCACCCCACCGCGGAGGAGGGTTGCCGACCAGCGAGCCGGGGCTTGTCGCTGGTACTCATGACCTGAACCGAGAATGCCTGGTCACAGGCCCGATTGTCAAACATGGACGGCGACGGCTCAGGGGTTGCCGCACACCAGCCAGATGCCGTTCTCACGGCCGAAATTCCAGTTCGCCGCGCTCTCGTGACCGTCGATCCGGCTGGTCACCGAGGCCGTGGCGTGGTCGCCGTCGATATGCACCGCGTCGACTCCGGCGATCTCCACCTTCTTGCCGACGGAGCCCGCGCCCAGCGGCGACTTCTTCTCGTCGAAGCCCGCGCATTCGGTGGTCTTGCGCCGGTCGGCGTCGGAATCGCTTCTCGCCGTGGCGAAATTGCGCGCCGCGATGGCCACCCGGTCCGGCTCTGTGAGATTGTTCTCAGCCGGGCGGGTGACGCCGAGAATCACGACGGCCAGCACCGCGAGGACCGCGATGGCCGCGGCGATCAGGAACGGCTTCGCCGATCGCGTGGTGTCGCGCTGATCGATCGAGGTAGCCGGATCATCGCCCCGGGGGTCGCTCCGGCCGGCCGGATCGCTGTCACTCATGGTGCGATCATCCCCGGTGGGCCGAAGTGTCGAAGATCACGCCCGCATTTTCGCGCGGATACCGGGAATAGCGGTGGTGTGTGCCACCGATAGAATCACCAGAACTCCGGCCACATCCGGTGCACGGATCGGGAGAGCTCCGCGCGGCAACGAGGCAGCATCGGCGGAGCAGTCGGGCAGGGGCCCGGCCCGCACGTCAACTTAGCCTAAGCTAAGAAGGACGGCTGACAAGACGAGAGTTTTCGACCAAAGGTGCGCGCAGAAATGACCGAACACGCTGGAACGAAGAGCGGCGCGGGCGACCGCCCACTGCGCATCGCGATCGTCGGTGCCGGACCGGCCGGAATCTACGCCGCCGACGCGCTGATGAAGTCCGAGGTCGAGGCGAGTATCGACCTCTACGAGCGCATGCCGGCCCCGTTCGGTCTCATCCGCTACGGCGTCGCGCCCGACCACCCGCGCATCAAGGGCATCATCACCGCCCTGCACAAGGTGCTCGACAAGCCGCAGGTCCGCCTGCTCGGCAACATCGACTACGGCAGCGACATCAACCTCGAGGACCTGCGTCGCTTCTACGACGCCGTGATCTTCTCCACCGGCGCCAACGCCGACCGCGCCCTCGGCGTGCCGGGTATCGAACTGGACGGCAGCTACGGCGCCGCCGACTTCGTCTCCTGGTACGACGGCCACCCGGATGTGCCGCGCACCTGGCCGCTGGACGCCGAGAAGGTCGCCGTCCTGGGTGTCGGCAACGTCGCGCTCGACGTGGCTCGCGTACTCGCCAAGACCGGCGACGAACTGCTGCCGACCGAGATTCCGCCGAACGTCTACGAGGGCCTGCGCAACAACAAGGCGCTCGAGGTGCACGTCTTCGGCCGCCGCGGTCCCGCGCAGGCCAAGTTCACCCCGCTGGAACTGCGCGAACTCGACCACTCGCCGACCATCGAGGTGATCGTCGATCCCGAGGACATCGACTACGACGAGGGCTCGGAGGCCGCGCGCCGCCACTCCAAGCAGGTCGACATGGTCTGCAACACCCTCGAGCAGTGGGCCATCCGCGACGTCGGCGACCGCCCGCACAAGCTGTTCCTGCACTTCTTCGAATCCCCGGCCGAACTGATCGGCGAGGACGGCAAGGTGGTCGGCCTGCGCACCGAGCGCACCACCCTGGACGGCACCGGCAACGTCAAGGGCACCGGAACCTACAAGGACTGGGACGTCCAGGCGGTGTATCGCGCCGTCGGCTACCTGTCGCAGAACATCCCGCAGCTGCCGTTCGACGACCAGGCCGGCACCGTGCCCAACGAGGCCGGGCGCGTCCTGGTCGACGAGAGCGCCGACGGCGCCGCCCGCTACCTGCCGCAGACCTACGTCACCGGCTGGATCAAGCGCGGCCCGGTCGGCCTGATCGGCCACACCAAGGGTGATGCCAACGAGACCATCGCCTGCCTGCTCGACGACGCCGCCTCCTTCACCCCCGCCGCCGAACCCGATCCCGAGGCCGTGACGAAGTTCCTCGAGGACAAGGGCATTCCGTTCACCACCTGGGCCGGCTGGTACCGCCTCGACGCCCACGAGCGCTCGCTCGGCGAGCCCGAGGGCCGCGAGCGGGTCAAGGTCGTCGAACGCGAGGACATGCTGCGCGCCAGCGAGCCGCACAAGGTCTGAACGCCACGCCGGATCCGCATTCGTCACCGACCTGAGGCATGCTGATCACGTGTTCGATTCACACGTTCACATCATCGACCCGCGGTTTCCGCTGGTCGAGAATCAGGGCTACCTGCCGGAGCCGTACACCATCGGCGACTATCGAAAGCGCATGGCGCACTTCGATGTCGACGGTGGTGCGGTGGTGAGTGCGTCCTTCCAGGGCACCGACTCCACGTTCATGATCGCGGCGCTGGCCGAACTCGGACCGAACTGGGTCGGCGTGATCAATCTGCCCTCGGACGTCACCGACGAGCAGATCATCGAGCTGGACCGGGCCGGCGTGCGGGCGATCCGGTTCAACCTCAAGCGCGCCGCGGTCGACATCGTCACGCTGACCATGCAGGCCGTGCGCGCCTACGAACTCGCCGGATGGCACGTCGAGCTCTACATCGACGGATCCATGCTGGGGTCGCTGGAACCGGTCATCTCCAAACTGCCGGCGCTGAGCATCGACCATATGGGCATGTCCGACGAATGCCTGCCCTATCTGCTGAATCTGGTGGATCGCGGGGCACGGGTGAAGGCCTCCGGGTTCGGGCGGGTGTCGATGGATGTGGAATCGGCGATGCGGCGGGTGCACGCGGTGAATCCGGGTGCGCTGATGTTCGGTTCCGACCTGCCGGGCAACCGGGCCGGGCGGCCGTTCCGCGATGCCGATATCGAGATCATCGGCCGCGCCGTGGGCGCCGATATGTACCGGGTGCTCGAGGACAACGCCCGTGCCTGCTACCGGCTGCCGGTGAAGGTGCGCTCGGCCGAGGATCCGGTGCCGACGCTGCCGATTCCGCGCGCCGAACCGCCGACGCTGCGGCTGCGCCGCTCGGAACTGCCCCAGCCGCCGAATCGCAACCAGCCACCGAATCGCGACCAGCCACCGGACCGGACCCGGCCGCTGCGGATCATCGAATAGCCGCCCACACCGCACCCGGATGCCGTGCGTCACATCCACCGCTTATTGTCGTAGTGTCAACACCGGCGCGCGCCGCCGGTCGCAGGATCGACGACGAACCGAGGTAGGGCGTGAGCACTTCATCCACCACCACCGGGCAGGGCCCACTCGCGGGCATCAAGGTTCTCGAGCTGGCCGGAATCGGCCCCGGCCCGCACGCGGCACTGCTGCTGGCCGATCTGGGCGCCGATGTGGTGCGCGTGCAGCGTCCCGGCCAGCTGCCGGGATTCATGGAACGGCCGCAGTGGCGGGGACGCACCATCGTCGAGGCGAATCTCAAGGATCCGGCCGATATCGAGAAGGTGCTGGGCCTGATCGACAAGGCCGACGTGCTGCTGGAAGGTTTCCGGCCCGGCGTCACCGAGCGGATGGGCCTGGGCCCGGACGTCACCCTCGAGCGCAATCCGCGCCTGATCTACGGCCGGATGACCGGGTGGGGACAGTACGGCCCGCTGGCCGACCGCGCCGGCCACGACATCAACTACATCTCGCTGACCGGTGTGCTCAACGCCATCGGCCGCAAGGGTGAGCGCCCGGTCCCGCCGCTGAACATGGTCGGCGACTTCGGCGGCGGTTCGATGTTCCTGGTGATGGGTGTGCTCTCCGCGCTGGTGGAGCGGTCCGTCTCGGGCAAGGGCCAGGTGATCGACGCCGCGATGATCGACGGCGCGCTCTCGCTCTCGCACATGATCTGGGGTATGCGCGGCATGGGCCTGTGGTCCGACGAGCGCGGCACCAACCTGCTCGACACCGGTATGGCCTTCTACGACACCTACGAGACCTCCGACGGCAAGTACATGGCCGTCGGCTGCATCGAACCGCAGTTCTACGCCGAATTCCTGAAGGGTCTCGAGATCGACCCCGAGGGCCTGCCGATGCAGATCGACCCCAACGGCCAGGATCAGTTGCGCAAGCTGTTCACGGAGAAGTTCAAGACCAGGACCCGCGACGAATGGGCCGCGATCTTCGACGGCACCGACGCCTGCTGCACCCCGGTGCTGACCTTCACCGAGGCCGTCGAGAACGGCCACATCACCGCCCGTGAATCGCTGGTCGAGATCGACGGCGTGGTCCAGCACGCCCCGGCCCCGCGCTTCTCCCGCACCCAGGGCGGCACCCCCACCCCGCCGCCCTCGGCCGCCACCGCCATCGACGAGGTGTGGGCCAACTGAACCGGTGCCCCGGTGGCGAGCGCCGCCACCGGGGCGTTCCCCGCACACCGGCGTTTGCGCTGGATAAGGCTGCGGCCGTTCGCGGTTCGTTCATTCCGCGCATGTTCGCCGAGGCACTACAGTATTTTCATGCCTCGCAACTGGCCGATGATCGAGCGTGGTGGCGAATTGGGGTCGATTCGCGCCGCGTTGACCGGCACCGAATTCGTCGGCGCGATCCTGACCGGCGACGCGGGAGTGGGTAAGACGACCCTGGCGCGGCAGGCGACGGCCGCGGTGGGCGGAAGTGTGCGCTGGGTGGCGGGCACCGAGTCCGCTCGCAGTATTCCGCTCGGAGTGTTCGCACATATGGTCGGTGTGTACACCGCACACGACCCCGTCACGTTCATGGCCGCCGCCCGGGAGGCGCTGCTGGCCGACGGTGACACCATCATCGGCGTCGACGACGCCCACCTGCTGGACCAGCTCTCGGCAACACTGTTGCTGCAGTTGGCCATCGACAAGGCGGCGCGGATCGTCTGCACGGTGCGCAGCGGGGTGCAGGTGCCGGATGCGGTGACCTCGCTGTGGAAGGACGGGCATCTGCTGCGGATCGACCTCACGCCGTTCTCCGAACAGCAGAGCGTCGAACTGGTCGAATCCATGCTCGGCGGACAGCTGGAGGGCTTCACCGCCAATCTGATGTGGGAGTCCTCCGGCGGCAACGCCCTGTTCCTGCGGCATCTGGTGGAGGGTGCGCTGGAGGCGGGCACACTGCGACAGGTCAACGGGGTGTGGCAGCTGCGCGGGCGGGCGGCGGTGACCTCGGAACTGGCTGCGCTGCTGGAGGATCGCGTCGAACAGCTGCCGGAGTCGGTGCTGCGCGTGCTGGAACTGCTCACCTTCTGCGAGCCCATCGATCTCGACGTCCTGGCCGAACTGGCCGGGGAGGACGCGGTCGAACAGGCCGAAACCCGCGGGGTGATAAGGATCGTCGAGAACGGCCACCAATTGCTGGTGCGCTACAACCACCCGCTGTTCGGTGAGGTGATCCGGCGGCGCCTCGGCATCGCCTCGGCGCGCCGGCTCCGCGGCCGGTTGTATTCGTCGCTGCGGGAGCGGCCCATCAAATCCGCCTCCGATCGCATCCGGCTGGCCGAATTGGCCTTGGACAGCGACAAATCCGCGGATCTGGAATTGTTCGAGGCGGCCGCGGCCGATGCGATCGGGCTGGCGAACATCCCGCTCGGTGAACGGTTCGCGCGTGCGGCCGTGGAGCGTCGCGGTGGGGTCGAGTCCGCGGATCTGCTGGCGCGCGCACTGCTGTGGCAGGGGCATCGCATCGAGGCCGAACGCACGCTGGCCAGTTTCGATCCGGACCAGTTGAACGAGGTGCAGCTGGCCCGCTGGGGCAGCACCCGCGTCTCGAATCTGCTGTGGGCCATGGGCGATGCCGACCGCGCCGACGAGGTGCTGTCCCTGGTGCGCAGCCGGGTCCGGCATCCGAAGATCGTGTTGACGTTGCAGGGCTTGGCGTCCGCCTGCGAGGTGAACGAGAACCGCTTGGAGGAGGCCTTCACCGATGCCGAGGCGGTGATGTCCACACCGGACGCGCCGGCCTGGGCGGTGTGGTGGGCGTCGTTCGGCGGCGGCCTGGCGCTGGCGCTGATGGGTCGCGGTGCGGCCGCACGCGAATACACCCTGCGAGGCCATCAGGTCGAGGAGCAGGTCGACGGGCCGACGCGATTCATGTCCGCACACGCGGAAGTGCTGGCGCTCACGTTCACCGGCGAACTGGAGGCCGCACGACGCTGCGCCTCCGGCTATTTCGGCTATTCGGCGCCGGGACAGTATCTGGCCTGGGGGCTGTCGAAGATCCTGCAGGGCACCGTCGATGTGGCGCAGGGCCACTTTCCGGAGGGCGTCGAGAACCTCGAACAGGCGCTCGCGGCGCTGACCGCCGAGGGCGCCGCCGCGTGGATGTTCCCCGCGAGAATCCGTCTGGCCGAGGCCTATTCGGCGCTGGGCCGGGCCGCGGAAGCCGCCGAGACGATCGCCGAGGCGCGGCTGCGCGGTGGCAGGCACAGCGCGGCCTACGAACCGCAGCTCGAAATCGCGCGCGCGTGGCAGGCCGCCGCCGAAGGCACCGTCGCCCCGGCCGTGCGGCTGGCCATCGGCGCCGCCGACGCCGCGGCCCGTTCCCATCAGCATGCGATCGAGGCCATGGCCCTGCACACCGCGGCCCGCTTCGGCGACCGCACTGTGGCCGGGCGGCTCGCCGACATCGCCGCGCGGATCGACGGCGCGCTGGTGCAGGTGCAGGCTCGCCACGCCGTGGCGGTCGCCTCCCAGGACGGGCCCGGATTGGACGCGGCCGCAGCCGAATTCGAGCAAATGGGTGCCCTGCTCTCGGCCGCCGACGCCGCCGCGCAGGCCGCCTCGGTGCACGAGCGGCACGGCGATCGGCGCCGACTGCTCGAATCCGCCGCGACGGCCAATCGCCTGGCGGCGGCCTGCGGCGGCGCGAGCACACCGGCGCTTCGGCAATCGGCACAACCACTTCCGCTCACCGCGCGGGAACGCGAAATCGCCAATCTGGTCGCGGCCGGGCTCAGCAACCGGCAGATCGCGGACCGGCTGACCGTATCGGTGCGGACGGTCGAGGGCCATCTCTATCGGGCCTGTATGAAGCTCGATGTCACCGATCGCGAGGCACTCGCCGATCTGATGCGCGGCGAGCCGCCCCGGGGCAGACAGCGCTGACCATCACGCGGGCATCCGATCGTGGTGAGACAGCACGGATCACAGGATTCGGCACTGCGCACTCGGCGCGGTGTCGATTACGATGCTCGCGGCGGCCGTGGTCGCCGAACAGGCAGGCTTGCTGACGAGGGTGGTGCTCGGCGTGATCCGTCGAAATCGGTATCTGATGACGGGTATTCGGGTCGCGATGGCGGCGGTGCCGCTCGCGGTGGTCCTCGGATTCGCCGGTACGGCGGCGGCGACCGGCCCGGTTCAGCCCGGTGTCACCACCCCGGATGCCCCGGCGCCCTCCGACGAGCCGGCGGAATTGCGTTCCGCCTCACCACAACACGTGCCCACGCCGCAGTCCGCGCCCCGGGCCGCGCCCAAGCCGGAGCCGAAGCCGAGCGAACCGCCGGCTCCGCGCGAAGTGCGGGTGGGCGGTTTCAGCGCGCCGGTTCCCGATGGCGTCCCGGATGCGGTGGTCGACGGCGTCAACCGAGCCAACGACGGCATCCAAGGCGCGATCAACCCCAACCCCGAACACAAGTAGTTCGCGGTCACCGGCCGGCACCCTTGTGCCGCTGGTAATAACGGGCGACGCGGGCCCGGTTGCCGCAGCGTTCCGGAGAACACCACTGCCGCCGTGGATGGGCGGGCAGGAACAGCAGGACGCAGTCGTCGGCGGCACATTGCCGCAATCGAGCGATGGCCGGGTCGGTGAGCAGATCCACGGCCGCGTCGGCGAGCGCGGCGGCCACGTGTGTCCCCGGCTCGCCGCGGCGCCGCACGGTCGCGGTGAACCCGTCCGCACCCCATTCCAGCGTGCGGACCGCCGGCGCGGCGGCTTGTGCGGCGGCCAGACCGTCCACGGCGGCGGTCGGCGGGACCCGCTCGGCCAGAAGGGCTTCCAATATGCGCGCGGTGTGATCGCGGACCGCGTGTACCGCGGCCAGATCTGCCGCGGTCGCGTCGCCGGGTAGGCCGTGCAGGCGACCGGCCTGCAGGCCCAGCCAGCGCGTCAGCTGTCCGGTGGTCTGCAGCAGGTCGCCGCCCGCGGGCCGGGTGTTCACCAGGTCCAGGGCGGGCGGTTCGCCGATCAGCGGTTCACTCACCTACTAATGGTAACTCTCCGTCTTGACGCATTAGGTTCGGTCGGCTACAACTAATGCATCCCTACGGAGATAAGGCATGTGAACTCATGATCGAAGTGACCGAAGTGCGGAACCGGCGCGTCGAGGTGGAGGGCATCGAGGTCTTCTATCGCGAATCCGTGCCCACGCGCGCGGACGCTCCGGCGCTGCTGCTGTTGCACGGCTTCCCCTCGGGTTCACATCAGTTCCGGCGCCTCATCGACGTGCTGGGCAGCCGGTATCACCTGATCGCCCCGGACTATCCCGGCTTCGGGAACACCGTGGCGCCGGCGGATTTCGACTACACCTTCGATCGCCTCGCCGATATCACCGAGGCATTCGTGCGGCAGCTCGACCTGTCCCGCTTCGCGATGTACGTCTTCGATTTCGGCGCGCCCGTCGGTTACCGCGTCGCCACTCGTCATCCCGAGTGGATCACCGGCCTGGTGGTGCAGAACGGGAACGCCTACGAAGCCGGATTGTCGGCCGGGGCAAAGGTTTTCATCGCGCTGCGACCGGATCAGGAAGGGGCCGACGACATCATCGGGCAACTGCTCGGCCCGGACGGCACCCGCGGCCAATACGAGCAGGGCGTCGCGGATACGAGCCGGCTCGCCCCGGAGAGCTGGATGCTGGACCAGAGTTACCTCGATCTGCCCGGCCGCACCCGGGCGCAGCTGTCGCTGGCCTACGACTACCACTCGAATGTGGCCCGCTACCCCGAATGGCAGGCCTGGCTGCGCGCATACGCGCCGCCGGCCCTCATCGTCTGGGGTGCGAACGACCCCTTCTTCCCGGCCCCCGGCGCCGAGGCATACCTCGCCGACCTGCCCGATGCCGAGCTGCACCTGTTCGACACCGGCCATTTCGCCCTGGAAACGCATCTGCGTGAGATCGCCCCCCTCATCGCCGATTTCCTCGATCGGCTGCCCGCGTCGCAGTAGCCCCGGCGGCGTCTAGAACAGGGTCGGTTCGCCGAATCCCGAGGTGCGTTCGATTTCGAGCAGCCGGGCCTTGGTCACGATGCCGCCCGGCGCGGAGAAGCCGTGCAGTCCGTGGTCGGCCGCCAGCACGCGGTGACAGGGCACGATCAGCGGGACGGGGTTGCGGCCCAGGGCTTGTCCGACGGCCTGGGCCGCGCCGGGCGCCCCGGCCCGGGCGGCGACCTCGCCGTAGGTGAGTGTCCGTCCCGGGCCGATGGTGCGCGTGATGTCGTACACCGCGCGATGGAACTCCGGTTGGGCGCGGTAGTCCACCGGAATCCACCGCAGATCGTCGAGCTCCCCGGTCAGATGCGCGCGAATGGCCCGGATCGCCTCGGCCATCCCGCCGGACGGGTCGACGACGCGGACCCGCTCGGCGGCGATCGCGTCCACACCGCGGCGCAACATGCCGGCCGTGAGGGCACCGGCATCCGAGGTCTGTCCCGAGGCCGACGGCCGAGTGGGCTCGGGACCGCGGGCGACGACTTCCGGCAGTTGGAACCGCACGACGCCGTCATCGGTCCACCCCATCGCGCATCGGCCGATGGCGGTATCGAATTCGGTCACCGAGACCGAGGACAGCTTGCCCGCAGACATACCCCACAGTGTGCATCGGGGGTCCGACATCCTCGGCAGTTGCAGTCCAGTATCACCGACTGGACTGATGTCGCTCCGGCGGTCAGGGCACCACAGGCGGTCGAGTCGCCGACCGGTCCCGTGCCACGCAGGTCTGCCGCCCCCGCAGGGCCGCGAGATCTCGGGCCGGATCGCGGCACTCCACCTCGCGCAGTGACCAATCCGCCATCGGCGCGTGCGGGCGATACCGCTCGAAGAGCGCCACGACCCGGCGCCCGGATCCGGTGGCATAACGATAGGCGGCCAGGAGAACGACCGCGACGACCAGCAGAGCGGCGAGACCTGAGAACATGAGGTCCAGCCTGCTCGCATCTGGACTTGAATCAAATAGCCACTATCCGGATACTGGCCCTTATGGCGATACGCGTGATCAGTGCGGCCACCCTCACCCGCGACCTGGGCCGCTGGCGGCACGACGAATCCGGCGCCGCTCGCCGCGGCACGCGCCCGGCATATCTGGCGCTCGCGGAGAGTATTCGCCTGCTGATCCACGACGGCCGGGCCCCGCTGGGGATCGCCCTGCCGAGCGAACGCGATCTGGCGACCGCGCTGGGCGTCAGCCGCACCACGGTCACCTCCGCGTACGCGCTGCTGCGCGAGCACGGCTATCTGATCAGCCGGCAGGGCTCGCGCAGCACGGTCGCCCTGCCGTCGGACGTCGCGCACGACGGCACCAAACCGGCCCGCAGCATTCTGGCGGTGATGTCCCCGACGGCACAGCCCACCATCGACCTCACCTATGCCGCGATGTCGGCGCCCCCGCAGATGACCGACGCGTATTCCGCTGCGCTGCAGGGCCTTCCGATCTACCTCGGCACGCACGGCATGGACCCGGTGGGCATACTGCCGCTGCGGGAGATGCTGGCGCGCCGCTACACCGAACGCGGCCTGCCCACCGAACCCGATCAGATTCTGGTGACTCTCGGTGCGCAGCACGGACTTCGGCTGTTGCTGAATGTGCTCACCGCTCCCGCCGAGCGCGTCCTGATCGACCACCCGACCTATCCCAATGCGATCGAGGCGATCCGCGACGTCGGCGCCCGGCCGGTCCCGGTGCCGCTGCGTCCCGAACAGCCGGAGGCCGCCTGGGACCTCGACGGAATCCGCAGTGCCGCACGGCAAACCGCCGCCAGTACCGCCTACCTGGTACCGGACTTCAACAATCCGACCGGCCTGCTGATGAGCGCCGACGCCCGCGCGGAACTGGCCGCGATCGCCCGCGAGACCCGCATGACCGTGATCGTCGACGAGTCCATGGTCGATCAGCAGCTCGACGGCGAAACACCCCCTCCGGCAGCCGCTTTCGCGCGCGGATCGGAGATCGTGACGATCGGATCGGCGTCCAAGTCGTTCTGGGGCGGCCTGCGCGTCGGCTGGATCCGGGCCAACCAGTCGCTCATCGCGAAACTGCTCGGCACCCGGTCCACCGTGGACCTCGGCACGCCGGTGATGGATCAGCTGGCCACCGGCTATCTGCTCGACCATGCGGACGTGATCCTCGAACAACGCCGCGAACAACTACACAGCCGTCGCGCCGCCCTGCTCGAGGCCCTGTCCGAGGAACTGCCCGACTGGCAGGTGAGTCCCGGCCGCGGCGGTATGTCGATCTGGGTGCAACTACCGGCTCCCGTCTCGACCGCCCTCGCGGCCACCGCGCCCAATCACGGTGTCCTGCTCGCCGCCGGGCCGCGCTTCGGAGTCCAGGGCGCCTTCGAACGTTTTCTGCGGATCCCGTTCACCCACACCGAATCCGATCTGCGGGTGGCGGTGAAGTCGATCGCGGCGACCTACGCGTCGCTGACCCCGCACGCTACCGAACCGTTGGCGCCGCTCACCTGCTACTGAACCCGAAGTTTCGCTAGTTCAGGATGTCGTGACGGACGATCGTCTCGTCGCGGCCGGGCCCGACGCCGATGCAGGACACGCGGGCACCGGAAAGCTCCTCCAGCCGTTCGACGTACGCGCGCGCGTTGGCCGGCAGATCCTCGAAGCTGCGGGCCCCGGAGATGTCCTCCCACCAGCCCGGCATCTCCTCGTAGATGGGCTTGGCGTGGTGGAATTCGGTCTGGGTGGTGGGCATCTGCTCCACCCGCTCGCCGTCGATCTCGTAGGCCACGCAGATCGGCACGCGGTCCAGGCTGGAGAGCACATCCAGTTTGGTGAGGAAGTAGTCGGTGATGCCGTTGACCCGGGTGGCGTAGCGCGCGATCACCGCGTCGAACCAGCCGGTGCGGCGGGCGCGGCCGGTGGTCACGCCGACCTCGCCGCCGGTCTTGGCGAGATATTCTCCGGACTGGTCGAACAGTTCGGTCGGGAACGGGCCGGAGCCGACGCGCGTGGTGTAGGCCTTCAGGATGCCGAGCACCGTGGTGATCTTGTTGGGGCCCACGCCCGCGCCCACCGCGGCACCGCCGGAGGTGGGATTCGACGACGTCACATAGGGATAGGTGCCGTGGTCGACGTCGAGCAGGGTGCCCTGCGACCCCTCCAGCAGCACGGTCTCACCGTTCTCCAGGGCCTGATTGAGCAGCAGCCGGGTGTCGCTGATGCGGTGTTTGAAGCCCTCGGCCTGGTTCAGCACCTCGTCGACCACCTGCTGCGGGTCGAGTGCGCGCCGGTTGTAGATCTTCACCAGCACCTGGTTCTTGAATTCCAGTGCGGCCTCGACCTTCTGGGTGAGGATCTTCTCGTCCAGCACATCGGCGACCCGCACGCCCACGCGGGCGACCTTGTCCTGATAGCAGGGACCGATGCCGCGTCCGGTGGTGCCGATCTTCTTGTTGCCCAGGAAGCGTTCGGTGACCTTATCGATGGCCACGTGGTACGGCATGATCAGGTGCGCGTCCGCCGAGAGCAGCAGCCGGGTGGTGTCCACCGAACGCTGTTCCAGTCCGGCGAGTTCGTCGAGCAGCACACCCGGATCGATGACGACACCGTTGCCGATGACATTGGTGACGCCCGGCGTCAGGATGCCGGACGGGATCAGATGCAGCGCGAAATTGTCGCCGTTCGGCAGGACCACCGTGTGACCTGCGTTGTTGCCACCCTGGTAGCGGACCACCCACTGGACGCGGCCACCGAGCAGATCGGTAGCTTTGCCCTTACCCTCGTCGCCCCACTGGGCGCCGATCAGCACGATTGCCGGCATGGGAGTCTCCTACGGTTTCGACACGCAGCATCGGCGACGCTGCAGCTACCTGCCGTTGCAGAGCCCGATGACGGCGCTCCCGAGGCCCGTCCCTCGCGCCATGTGGCGGTGGCCGGAGGGACAGTCTAGTGGACACAATTCGTGCCGTAACCAGCCACCTCCTCCCCCGCGCGGCGCAGCGGAGAGCGCGCCGACCGCCCGAGCCGATTACAGTGGCCTGCGGAGGCGTCCCGGCAGGGGTGCGCCCGGTAGGCAGCGAGGGCGATGGCGTTGGCAGGTCCGAGGAGGGTGTTCGGCAGTTGAGTACTCATGTTCTCCGCTGCAACGGCGCTCCCGTGCCCATCGCGCTCGCGTCGCTGCCCACTACCCAGACCACGGCGATTCCGGAGCCCGCCGAGCTGGACGAACTGCTGCCGGTGCTGGCGGCCGACAACCAGCCGCGACTGATCGTGCTGGGCGAGGACGCCGGTCTGGCCGCGGTGCTCACCCATCTGCTGCGCACCGAACGGCTGGCCGTCGAGATCGGCTACGTGCCGGTGGATCGCACCTACGGTTCCCGCGCCTATCAGACCGGGACGGGCTCGCACGCCGCCAAACGCGCGTTGGAAGGCCGGGCCGAGCCGACCCCCCTGATCCGTGACGAGACCGGTACCGTCCTGGTCGGCCGGGCCACGATCACCGGCCGCGACGGCGGCAAACTCGAGGGTGAGGCCTACGTCGACGAAGTCCGGTTGTTCACCGGAAAGGTTGCGGCATTGCATGTCTCGCCGACGCTCGAGATGCCGGGCGTGCGCGCGACGGTGCAGCGCGGCTGGGGTAAGAAGCGCTGGGTGGCCGGGCGTGCCGTACAGCTGGGCTCGCCGGGCGCCGCGGTGACCCGCGACGGCATCGCCGCCGATCGCACCGTGCCGCGGTCGAGTTTCTACCGTCATCACGAGCCCTGGCTGCTGGTGCGATGACCTATTCCTTCCCGGCTCGGCGGGTCGTGCGGTACGTACGACGGTCCCGGAGGCGGCAGCGTGCGTAACCACGGAGGGGCCCGGGAGTACCGCCGGGGGATCAGCCCGAGTCCGATCTTTCTGCTGATCGTCGTGATCACCGCCCTGGGTGGGGCGCTGGCCTGGGATGCCGATCCGCTGTCCACCCGGGCGAAGGCCGGCGTGTTCGTGCTGGTGGTGGCGGGCTGGATTCTCAGCGTGTGCCTGCACGAATTCGGCCACGCGTATACCGCGTACCGAGCCGGGGACCGCGAAGTGCAGATGCGCGGATATCTGACGCTGAATCCGGTGAAGTACAGCCATCCGCTGTTGTCGATCGCACTGCCGATCTTCTTCATCGCGCTGGGCGGGTTCGCGCTGCCCGGTGGCGCGGTCTATCTGAATACGCAGAACTTCTCGGCACGCACTCAGCGCGCGATCAGCGCGGCGGGGCCGGCGGTCAACGCGCTGTGCGCGGTGGTGCTGCTGGTGATCGTCCGGTTCGCCGGCTCGACCCACGACCACGCCGCCTTCTGGTTCGGTCTGAGCTTCCTGGCGTTTCTGCAGATCACCGCGACGATTCTGAATCTGTTGCCGATTCCGGGAACCGACGGCTACGCGATCGTGGAGCCGTCGCTGAGTTATCAGACCCGGCGTTCGCTGGACCAGGTGAAGCCGTTCGGACTGCTGCTGTTGCTCGCGATCCTGTGGGTGCCGGAGCTCAACCGGGTGTTCTTCGATGCCGTCTACTGGGTGTTCGAGCTGTCGGGCGTGCCGTCGGACTGGGCGGCCATCGGTAGTTATCTGACCCGCTTCTGGACCTGACGCGCGAGTCGCGGGCGGGCGCGCCCGATTCCGGTTCGATTCGCCGGCGAACGGGAACCGGGCGGCCCTCTTCGCGACGGAGCGCCCGCCCCCTACGCGGTCGGCCGCACACCAATCGGCCGCACGTCGCATCCGTCGCGAAGTTTTCCGACCGCGCCACCCCTCGTCGACGCGGTCGAGACAAACGTACGATCCGCACCGGCCCGCGACACGAGTAGTCGACTACCCGATTCGAGCGCGGTGGCGGTGCGCGGCCGGACCCGGTGACCTCGCGGACCACTCCGCGACTACTGGTATCGCCGTGTCGTCAATCCTGCGGCGCCACATAGGGGTTCTGCACGGTCGGCGGCAGCAGCGCGATCGCCGACAGACGTGTGATCCCGCAGACCTGCATCAGATCGACCACGATGGAACGCAATTGGGCGAAGACCACATGGGAGGACAGGCCGGCGCCCTCGACCAGATCCTTGGTCGCGCCCTTCGCGACCCGCCGCAGGACACGCGTCGCCTCGGCGGCATCGGGCTGTTCGCCGGGTTCGGCAACCATGTAGCGGCGCACCACTTCCACCGCCTGCCCCAGCTCTTCGACCTCGGCGATCATTCGGGGATCGAGGATTTCGTCGTCGCGCACCAGGGTCAGCGCGCGGCGCAACAACACTCGGGTATTGCGCACCGCATTGTCGAGCGGGTCGACCGCCGCGCGGATCGCTTCCAGCCGCGGCCGGGAGTTCCAGTACAGCGGCGAGATCCGGCTGACCTCGCGCCCGCCCTCCACCGCATTGCGCAGACCGTCGATCTGCGGTTGCGTCCCGCGCACGGAATGCAGTGCGGCGCGGACCTTCTCCGCATTCTGCTCGTGGAGGCCGTCGGCGCATTCGGTCAGCGCCGCACCCAGGACGGTGAGGATATCGGCGGCCTGCTGCCGGGCCCGGCGCACGGGGTGCAGCGGAATCGCGGCCACCACCACGACGCCGACGAACCCACCGACCAGCGCGTCGACCATGCGGTTGAGACCTCCGCCGGTATGCGGCGGCATCAACGTGGCGACCAGCACCGCGGAACTGGCGGCCTGCATCGGGATGACCGCACCTTTGTCGAGGAAGACCGCGGTCGCCATCGCCACCCCGACGACGAGCGCGATCTGCCACGCACCGGTTCCGACCTGTCCGATGAAGAAGTCGCCGATCCCGATCCCGACGGCCACACCGCCGACGAGTTCCACGGATCGGCGCAGTCGCGCACCGAACGACACGCCGATCGAGATGACCGCGGCCATCGGCGCGAAGAACGGTTGTGGATGGCCGACCAACCGGTGGGCGACGAACCAGGACAGGGCCGCGCCCACCGCACACTGGAAGATCGGGAGCGCGGATCGGCGCAGACGCACCCATCCATTGCGCATGCGCTGTTTACCGCTGTCGCGAACCGCATCGACGGTGATGGCGGTCGCGAACCGTTCCGTGCCGGCCAGTCTCAGTCCAGACCGAGTTCGGCGGCGGCGCGGGGATCGCAATCCTCGAGCAGGTCCAGGCAGCGGG
Source organism: Nocardia cerradoensis NBRC 101014 (assembly GCF_000308535.1). Taxonomy (GTDB): domain Bacteria; phylum Actinomycetota; class Actinomycetes; order Mycobacteriales; family Mycobacteriaceae; genus Nocardia; species Nocardia cerradoensis. Next base: position 80,846 of record NZ_BAFW01000245.1, read on the forward strand.
CGTATTCGTCGCTCTCACCGATGGCCTGGGCGGCCCGGGCGAGCGCGCCGACCGCGCGGAGGAAGCCCTGGTTGGGTTCGTGGCTCCACGGCACCGGGCCGAAGCCCTTCCACCCGTTGCGGCGCAGCAGGTCCAGGCCACGGTGGTAGCCCGTGCGGGCGAAGGCATAAGCCGCCACCACGTCGAGGGTCACCTCGGCCTGGCCCTCGGGCGCGCCCACGATCCCGGCGCGGTCGAGCGCATCCTCGGCCAGCTGCGCCCAGGCCACGGACGCCGTCGGATGTGCGGCGGCGACCTGGACCGGGTCCTCATTGTCCAGCAGGGCCTGTTCGGCTTCCGTGTTTTCGGGAAGCAATACCGGCTGCGGTCCGAGCAGATCACCGAAGGAGGTCATGGGCTTCATTGTGCACCGCCACCGCACCGGCTCGCCGGGCAGCGGGTGCGCCGGGCCGATGCCGGGCCCCGGTCCCCGTGGCGAGCCCTTATATGGTTGCGCGTCTGCCGCCTCTTACGCGCCCCGACCCCATTAGGCTGGCCGTCTGAGAGCGACAGTCGACGACCGACAGCCGATAGTGAGCAAGGGGTAGCGCGTGTCCGACCCGAACGACGATCAGAAGCCGCACCAGGGCGCCTCCGGCGACCGCCCGCGTCAGGCTGCATCCGGTGCGGGTCCGGACGGACCGGCGAAGCCCGGCGCCGCCCCCACCGCGCCCATGCCGTCACCATCGGCGCAAACCCAAGTCATTCGCGCGCCGGGGACGAAAAACGCGTCGGCCCAGCCGAATTTCGGTGCGGGTGACAAGTCCGGCGCGGGCGCTCCCGGTGCGAAGCCCGGCGGTTCCGGTACCGCCGGTTCCGGCAAGCCGGCCGCCGGTGCAACCGCCTCGAAGGCGAGCGACGGTGGCGAACCCGCCGAGCCGGCCGGTGCCGAGAAGGGCGCCGCCGGAAAGCCGGGCACCGCGCCGAGCGGTGCGGCGGCGGGCGAAGCGGAGACGGTCGCCATCCCCAGACGCGGGGAATCCGGCAAGAAGATCGGGGAACCCGGCAAGGCTCCCACCTCCGAGGAACCCGGCAAGTCCGGCGCCGCGACCGGCACTGCCGAATCCGCTGCCACGAACGGTCCGACGACGAACGGTCCGGCCGCCGCACCCGATGCCGAGCGCACCGCGAAGGGGACGAAGGACCCCGGTGCCGCGAAGGCTGGGGCCGCCGCGAAGGCCGGTGGCGCCGAAGGTGCCGCTGCCGGTCAGGGCGTCGCCGATGCCGCACGTGCCGCCGCACCGGGATCGAAGGCGCCGAACGCCGCCGCGAACGAGAACGGTTCCGGTACCGACGAGTCGAAAACCGTTGCATTGCCCAAGATTTCGTCCGGCAAGGGCGGCGAGAAGACCGCGAAGTCCGGCCCGGCGCAGCAGTCCGGCGGCGCGAACAGCGGTCGGGGCGCCACCGCGTCGGACCCGAAAGCCGAAGCGCCACAGGACGTTCCCGCGATATCGAATCCGTCCGACGACGCCACGACGATTCTGCCGATTCAGAAGC
>NZ_BAFW01000244.1 GCF_000308535.1 Nocardia cerradoensis NBRC 101014
CAGGCGTGCCTGAATTGTCGCTGACCGCCCGACTCAACCGCTCGGCCGCCGATGCCCGCCGGGGCGTGGTCCGCTTGCATTCCGAGGCGCTGGCGGCACTCGGATTGCGGGAGTGGGACGGAATCAGCGTGATCGGCTCCCGGCGCACGGCGGCGGTGGTCGGCCGGGCCCCCGACGAGACCCCCGCGGGAGTCGCGCTGCTCGACGATGTGACGCTGTCCAATGCCGGGGTGCGCGAGGACAGCGCGGTAGTCGTGGCCCCCGTGACGGTGTACGGCGCCCGGCACATCTCGGTGACCGGCTCGGCCGCGGCGATGGGCGCGATCGCGGAATCCACGCTGCGGCAGGCACTGCTCGGCAAGGTCGTCACCGTGGGTGACGCGGTATCGCTGCTGCCCCGCGATCTGGGCCCGGGAACCAGTTCCGCCGCTGCGACACAAGCGCTTTCGCGCACCTTCGCGATCGCGTGGACCTCCGAACTGCTGACCGTGACCACCACCGATCCCAGCGGCGGCCCGGTCAGCGTGCAGCCCAACAGCGCGGTGGTGTGGGGCGCGGCGGCCCCGGCGGCCGATGCCTCGCACGATCCTCGGGGCGCGCTGGCGCCGAATCGTCCCGGCAGCCGGATGCTGGTACGGGAGCGTCCGTCGGCCGTCCCGGTGGCGGATCTGGCGGGGGTGCGCGCGCCGGCGGCGAAACTGTCGGAATGGCTGAGCCTGGCGCTCGACGAACCGGAACTCCTGCGAACCCTCGGCGCCCCGCCGCATCTGGGCGTGCTCATCACCGGACCCGCCGGCGCCGGTAAGGCGACACTGGCACGGGCGGTATCGACACCGCGGCGCATCGTGGAACTGGACGGGCCCACGGTCGGCGCGTCCGAGAGCGGCACCCGGTTGCGCGAGGTCGGGCTCGCGGTCTCGGAAATCTGTTCCGGCGCAGGCGGAGTCCTGCTGATCACCGATATCGACGCACTGCTTCCGGAGCAGCCGGAGCCGGTGGCGACGCTCATTCTCGATCAGCTGCGCGCCGCGGTGGCCACCGCCGGCGTGGCCTTCCTGGCCACCACCTCCCGGCCCGCCGCGGTCGACAGCCGGCTGCGCGCACCGGATCTCTGCGACCGCGAGGTGGCGCTGACACTGCCGACCGCGGCGGTCCGGGCGGAACTGCTCCAGCAACTACTGCGCAAGGTACCCACCGAAGATCTCGACCTCGATGTGATCGCTTCTCGCACACCGGGTTTCGTCGTCTCCGACCTCGCGGCACTGTGCCGGGAGGCGGCGCTGCGGGCGGCCTCGCGGGCCAGCCACGATCACACCGACCCCATGCTGACCCAGGCGGATCTGGTCGGCGCGCTGGAGGTGATCCGGCCGCTCTCACGGTCGGGTACGGAAGAACTCGCGATCGGCAGCCTGAGCCTCGACGACGTCGGCGACATGACCGAGACCAAACAGGCGCTCACCGAGGCGGTGCTGTGGCCCCTGCGGCATCCGGATTCGTTCGCGCGCCTGGGTATCGACCCGCCGCGCGGAGTGCTGCTGTACGGACCACCCGGCTGCGGTAAGACCTTCCTGGTGCGCGCGCTGGCCGGAACCGGGCAGCTCAGCGTGCATGCGGTGAAGGGCGCCGAATTGATGGACAAATGGGTCGGCTCCTCCGAACGCGCGGTGCGCGAACTGTTCCAGCGGGCCCGCGACTCCGCCCCTTCGCTGATCTTCCTCGACGAGATCGACGCCCTCGCTCCGCGGCGCGGGCAGAGCACCGACTCCGGCGTCGGCGACCGCGTGGTCGCGGCCCTGCTGACCGAGCTGGACGGCGTGGAACCGCTGCGCGATGTGGTGGTCGTCGGCGCCACCAACCGGCCCGAGTTGATCGATCCCGCGCTGCTGCGGCCGGGACGGCTGGAGCGGTTGGTCTTCGTCCCGCCGCCGGACGCCGCGGCGCGCACCGACATCCTGCGCACCGCGAGCCGCTCGGTACCGCTGGGCGACGACGTGGATCTCGCCGCATTGGCCGCCGACCTGGACGGCTATTCCGCGGCCGATTGCGCGGCACTGCTGCGCGAGGCCGCGATGGCCGCGATGCGCCGCGATGTGGATGCCGCCGCCATCGGCGCGGAAGATCTGGCGACGGCCCGCGGTAGTGTGCGGCCCTCACTCGACGCCGATCAGGTCGAATCACTGCGGCAGTACGCCGGCAAGCGCGCCACCACCTGAACCGTCGCGCGCCGGCCTGCCCACCGGCGCGCCCGATCCGGCAGGTCTGCCCCGGTTCGACCGGGTTCGCAGGTATTTTCGGCTGGTGCGCACGCACCACGCGGTTCTGGAGATGATCACGGCGGCCCTGGCCACCCTGGTCGCCGGGCTGTCGTTGATGCTCCCCAACGGCTTCCGCTGGGCCTCGCAGACCTCCGTGCTGCAACTGGACATGCTCGCCGCCAGTCAGCCGCGAGCGATCGCCGTCGGCGCCATCGCCGCGCTGATCGTCGCGGTCTTCGCCACCACCGTCAACCACGCCCTGGTCGCCTGGGGCACGGCGCTGTGCGGCGTGGTGACCATGTTCCTCGCCCACCTGCTGGCCGAGACCGGTGATCAGAGCATCGCGCCGGCCACCTTGAATTATCTGGAAGCGCTCGCGGGCGGAATTCTGCTCGGCGGTATCGCGGTGGCGGTGCTGCGCGGCTGGTTCCAGGTGTTCGGCTGGACCTTGGGGGCCCTCGCGGCGGTGGTCTTCGGCCAGCTCGGCTCGACCTCGACGGGCACTGTGCGGGGCGGGGTGATGAGCGCGCCGGGCTGGTCGACGAGGACGCTGCCGCCGCTGTGGCTGATCGTGGTCACCCTCGTGCTCGTGATCGTCGGCATGGTCGTCAATCGCAAGCAGGACACGGTGGAACGCCGCTCGGTCGAGTTGCCCATGGCTCCGATCATCGCGGGACTGATTTTCGTGATCGGCCGAGTGTTCAGTGCGGAATGGCTTGCCCGGCACGCGGACAGCACCGGAAATGTCGTCTTCGCCGCATCCCTGACGGTAACCGCGGCCGCAGTGGCGGCCTTTCTGCTGCCGCGGCGCGACGGTGTATTGATTCTGCTGGCAGTCGCCTTGTCGGCGGTGGGCGGAGCACTGATACCGGCCCGCCTACCGGTGTGGTCGGTCACCCCGCTGGTGCTGTTGATCGCACTGGGGCTGGTCGCGGGATTCCGGCGCCCGATGCCGATGCTCGCCATGTCGACGTTGGCGGCGATGGCGCTGTACTGCGCGCTGGTCTCCGGGCATCGGATCCACAGTGGCGTGCAGGCCGCGGTGCTGAGCGGGCTGCTGGCGGTGGTGGCCGGCTACAGCTTCGGCAGTGCCGCACCGCGATACAACCCGACCCGGGTGCTGGGTGTGGCGATCATCTTCGTGCCGTCGGTCGTCACCGCTCTGCGCGATCACCTCGACCGGCCGCAGTGCGTCTCCGATCCCGGCCAGTGGTACCTGTGCCCGGCCCCGGCGATGAGTTCGGCGGCGCCCTATTGGACCGCGCTGGGAGTCACCGTCGTCTGCGCGGCAAGCCTGATGGCGTTGCGCTCGTGGCGCAAACCGGCCACCACGGAATCGGTAGCCGATATATAGCCATCGTCTCTGGAAGGTCGCGTTCCGGGCCGCGCCGGATCCGGCCGTGACCACCGAAGCCCGGAGTCAGCAGTAGGATCGGGGCGCCACCACCCCGCCGCCGACCGACGGAGTGACGTTTGCTCGCCATCCTGCTAGCCCATGCTTCGGCCGCCCTGCTCGCACCGCCCGCTGTGCGCGTATGGGGAAGGCGCGGGTTCTATCCGATCGCGCTGGCGCCGCTGGCCGGGCTGGTGTGGGTGATCGCGAACTGGAACAGCGAGGCCGAGGTCCGCATCACCTGGGCCCCGGAGATCCACATGAATTGGGATCTTCGGCTGGACAGCCTCGCCTCCATCATGTCGGTGCTGGTCCTCGGCGTGGGCGCGCTGGTGCTGGTCTATTGCGCCGAATATTTCGACGACGACGATCGCGCCCGCCTGGGCATCTTCGCCGGCTATCTGGTGGCCTTCGCCGGGGCCATGTTCGGGTTGGTCGTCAGCGACAACATGCTGGTGCTGTTCACCTTCTGGGAGCTCACCACGGTGCTGTCGTTCCTGCTGGTGGGCCATCACGCCGAGCAGAGCACCGGCCGCCGCGCGGCATTGCAGGCGCTACTGGTCACCGCCGCGGGCGGATTGGCGATGCTGGTCGGCCTGGTCCTGCTCGCGCAGCGCTGTGACAGTTATCTGCTGTCCGATGTAGTGGCGCGGGCCGATCCGCACGACTGGTCGACCAATGTCGCGGTGGTGCTGATCCTGATCGGCGCGCTGAGCAAATCGGCGATCGTGCCGCTGCACTTCTGGCTGCCCGGCGCGATGATCGCGCCCACCCCGGTGAGCGCCTATCTGCACGCCGCCGCGATGGTGAAGGCCGGTATCTACCTGGTCGCGCGGCTGGCCCCCGGGCTGTCCGAGGCGCCGGTGTGGCATCCGATCGTGCTCACGCTCGGGATCCTGTCGATGCTGCTGGCCGGTCTGCGTTCACTGCAGGTCTACGACCTGAAACTGGTGCTCGCGTTCGGCACCGTGAGCCAGCTCGGATTCATGCTGGTACTGGTCGGCACCGGAACCCCGGAGGCGGCACTGGCCGGGGCGGCGCTGCTGGTCGCGCACGCGCTGTTCAAAGGGTGTCTGTTCATGGTGGTCGGCATCGTCGACCACAGTGCCGGCACCCGCGATCTGCGCCGGCTGTCCGGCGTCGGCCGCCGCGCGCCGGTTCTGTGCGCGGTCGCGACGGTCGCCGCGCTGAGTATGGCCGCGATTCCACCGCTGTTCGGCTTCGTCGGCAAGGAGAGCGCGTTCGCCGCCGAACTGGACGCGGGCAATCTGAGCGCGCCGGTTCGGATCGCCGTCGCGCTCGGCATCGTGCTCGGGTCGATGTTCACCGTCGGCTACAGCGCGCGGATGGTGTGGGGTGCGTTCGGTACCAAACGCGCTGCCGAGGGCGTGCCCGAACCGGAACGGCCCTGGCATCGGCCGAGCGCGCTGTTCGTCGCACCGCCGGCCGTACTGGCCGCGGCCTCACTGGCCGCGGGTCTCGCCTCGCCCTGGATGGACGAGCTGCTCTCGCCGTATGCCCGCACACTCGGTCCGCTGGAGGCGCATCTGGCGCTGTGGCACGGCTGGGGCACCCCGCTCACTCTCACCCTCATCGCCATCGCGTGCGGTCTGGTGCTGTTCGAGATCCGCGACCGGATCGGCGAATCGGTGAATCCGCGCCTCGGCAACGCCGACCGGGTCTACGACGCCGTGCTGCGCGCGATGGATCAGCTGTCGCTGCGCATGACCGGTGCCACCCAGCGTGGTTCGCTGCCGCTGAATCAGGGCCTGATCCTGACCACGGTCGTGGTGCTGCCGTTGGCCGTGCTGTTCGTCGGCGCGCGTTCGCGTATCTCGGTACGAGCGTGGGATTCCTCACTGCAGCTGGTGATCGCGTTGGTGATGGCGGCAATGGCTCTGGGCGCCACCATCATGCGCAACCGGCTCGCCAGCGTGCTGCTCGTCGGGGTCACCGGCTACGGCTGCGGTGTGATCTTCGCCCTGCACGGCGCGCCGGACCTCGCCCTCACCCAATTCCTGGTCGAGACGCTGACTTTGGTGATCTTCGTGCTGGTGCTGCGGAAATTCTCCGCCGAGATCGAACCCAGCCGCACCGCCGCGCTCAAGGTGCGCCGAGCCCTGCTGTCCGTGGCCGTCGGAGCTGCCGTGGTGACCGTGGCGGCGTTCGCCACCGCGGCCCGCGGCACGGAACCGATCTGGCATCGAATCCCTTCCGCGGCATACAGTTTCGGCGGCGGGAAGAACGCGGTGAACGTGCTGCTGGTCGACATCCGGGCGTGGGACACCCTCGGTGAGATCTCGGTGCTGGTGGTCGCGGCCACCGGTGTCGCCTCGCTGATGTTCCGCAGCCGCCGGTTCGGCACCCTGCCGCGCGTCTCCGAGGCCCCCGGCTACACCCCCGATCCGGAGCGGGCCTACTGGTTGCGGGCCAGTCCGCTGGTCGCGCCGCGGGACCGGTCGATGGTGATGGCGATGACCACCCGGATGCTGTTCCCGACCATCATGGTGCTGTCGGCGTATTTCTTCTTCGCCGGGCACAACGCCCCGGGCGGCGGTTTCGCGGGCGGGCTCACCGCCGGATTGGCGCTGGTGCTGCGTTATCTGGCCGGCGGCCGCTACGAGCTGGCCGAGGCACTGCCGGTCGACGCCGGGCATGTGCTGGGCGCCGGGCTGGTGCTGTCGGCGGGCACCGCGACCGGATCGCTGCTGCTGGGCGCGCCGCCGCTGTCCTCGGCCATCATCGAGGTCACGCTGCCGGTACTCGGGCACATCAAATTCGTCACCGCGATGCTGTTCGACCTGGGCGTGTATCTGATCGTGGTGGGTCTGGTGCTGGATGTGCTGCGCAGTCTCGGCGCACGCCTCGATATCGAATTCCTGGACGGCAGGACGTCTTCGACGAAGGGAGGGATGCGATGAGCGCGAACATCACTATGCTGGCCCTGATCGGGATCATGGTCGCCTGCGGGGTGTATCTGGTGCTCGAACGCGCGGTGTCGAAGATGCTGCTGGGATTGATTCTGTTCGGCAATGCGGTGAACCTGCTGATCCTCACCATGAGCGGTCCGGACGGGCGGCCGCCCATCCTCGGCGAATCGGATCGGCGACATCACGATCCGGCCGATCCGCTCGCGCAGGCGATGATCCTCACCTCGATCGTCATCACCATGGGTTTGGCGGCATTCGTTCTGGCCCTGGCCTATCGGGCCTTCGCGCTGACCACCACGGAACAGGTCGAGGACGACCCCGAGGACGTGAAGGTCGCGGCGAAACGCGGGGGCGAGGATCCCGAGCGATGAGCCCGTCTCCCGGTCTGCTCCCCGCGCTCTGCCCCCTCCCGGTGCTGATTCCGCTGCTCACCGCGGCCGCGACCCTGATCGTGGGCCGTAAAGCGCGCGTGCAGCAGGCGATTTCGGTGGCGGCGCTGACGACGGTGGTCGCGATCTCCGGGGTACTGCTGTACCTGGCCGACCGCGACGGCATGGGTGCGGTGCAGGTCGGCGGCTGGGAGACGCCGATCGGCATCACGCTGGTGGTCGACCGGCTGTCGGCGGGCATGCTACTGGTGTCGTCGATCGTGCTGCTCGCGGTGTTGATCTTCGCCGTCGGGCAGGGTATCAGCGACGGCACCGAACGGCAGCCGACCTCGATCTTCCAGCCGACGTATCTGATTCTGAGCGCGGGCGTTTCGCTCGCCTTCCTGGCCGGTGACCTGTTCAATCTGTTCGTCGGCTTCGAGGTGCTGCTGGCCGCCTCGTTCGTCCTGCTCACGCTGGGCGCCAGCGCCGACCGGGTCCGGGCCGGGGTCTCGTATGTGATGGTGTCGATGGTGTCGTCGCTGATCTTCCTCACCGGCATCGCTGTGGCGTACGCGGCGACGGGCACCCTGAATCTGGCCGATATGTCGGTGCGGATGGGCACGGTGCCGCTGGGCGTGCGCGGCGCGATCTGCGCGGTGCTGCTGGTGGCGTTCGGCATCAAGGCCGCGGTGTTCCCGCTGTCGAACTGGCTGCCGGATTCGTATCCGACCGCACCCGCACCCGTGACAGCCGTCTTCGCGGGCTTGCTGACGAAAGTCGGTGTGTACGCGATCATCCGGGTACATGCGCTGCTGCTGCCGGCCGGCACCTTCGACAATGTGCTGCTGGTGTGCGGCCTGCTCACCATGGTGATCGGCATCCTGGGCGCGATCGCGCAGAGCGATATCAAGCGTCTGCTGTCGTTCACCCTGGTCAGCCATATCGGCTATCTGATGTTCGGGGTGGGACTGAATTCGGTCGGCGGCACCACCGGCACGGTGTTCTACGTGGTGCATCACATTCTGGTCCAGACCACGCTGTTCCTGGTGGTGGGCCTGATCGAGCGGCAGGCCGGATCGGCGTCGCTGAGCCGGTTGGGTGGTTTGCTGGCCGCGAGTCCGGCGCTGGCCCTGCTGTTCGGCATTCCGGCGCTGAATCTCGGTGGTATTCCGCCGTTTTCCGGATATATCGGCAAGGTGCGGCTGTTGCAGGCGGGTGCCGCCGACGGCAGCGTGCTGGCCTGGATGCTGATCGCCGGTGCGGTGGTGACCAGCCTGCTCACGCTGTACGTCATGGCGCGGGTGTGGAGCAAAGCGTTCTGGCGGCCGCGCGTACAGGCCCCGGAGGGCGAGCTGGCCGATGCCGCGCCCTCGGCGCTCATCGACGAATCCACCGATGTGCTGTTCGACGACCGCGTCGACCCCGGCCGCATGCCCCGGCTGATGGTGGCTCCGACGGCGGCGTTGATCGTGGTCGCGCTCGCGCTCACGGTGTTCGCCGGGCCGATCCTGGGCATCTGCCGGCGCGCGGCCGAGGATCTCAACGATCCGCACCGATATCTGGACACCGTGCTCGGGCCGCCGGAGACATGGCAGTCGGGAGGTCACCGATGACGCGGGAACGACTGGTCCGTGTCGGCGTGCTGATCTGGCTCGCCGTCGTCTACACCGCGCTGTGGGGTAACGCCAGCGTCGCGAATCTGCTCGCCGGGCTGGTGGTCGGCATTCTGATCATGGTGTTGCTGCCGCTGCCGCGGGTTCCGGTGAACGGCGGGCTGCGGGTGCTGCCACTGCTCGAATTGATCATGCTCACCGCCTATTACGCGATCGAATCCAGTTTGCAGATCGCGTGGTTCGCGGTGCGCCCGGCCGGTGCGCCGGTGTCGGGTGTGCTGCGGGTGCGGCTCGCGATCGACTCGGATCTGGTGCTGGTGCTGTGCGCCGACGTGCTCAATCTGATCCCCGGCACGATGGTGCTGGAGCTGGACCGGGTGGCCGGGGTGGCGTGGGTGCACGTGCTCGATGTCGGCAGCGACGACGCGGTCGAGAAGTTCTACTACATCACCCGCCGCCTGGAAGGCCTGCTGATCAGGGCCTTCGAAGGCAGGAAACAGGAGGTAGATTCATGACTTTCGTCGCGATCGTGGCGGGCGTACTCCTGGCGGCCGCCGCGGCTTTCACCTCCTTCCGGGTGCTGGCCGGTCCCGGCACGCTGGATCGGGTGGTCGGCATCGATTCGCTGGTAGGCATCGCCGCGGCGGGTCTGGCGGTGTGGGCCGCCTACAGCGACGACACCACGGTGGTGCCGGGCATCGTCGCGCTGTCGCTGGTCGGCTTCCTGGGGTCGGCCGCGGTCACGCGTTTCCGGGTGCGGGACGACAAATGAGCGGCCTCTTCCACACCGCGCTGATCTGGTTGTCGTACGGGACCATCCTGCTCGGGGCATTCCTCGCCGCCACCGCGGCGGTGGCGATCGTGCGCTTTCCCGACACCCTCTCGCGCATGCATGCCGCGACGAAACCTCAGGTCGTCGGCCTGATCCTGATGCTGATCGGTTCGGCGATCCAGTTGCGCGGCCATCCCAATGTCTGGATGTTGGTCCTCGTCGGCCTGTTCACCCTCGTCACCGCACCGGCCATCGCCCACCTGGTCGGCCGGACGGCCTACCGCGAGCAACGCC
>NZ_BAFW01000243.1 GCF_000308535.1 Nocardia cerradoensis NBRC 101014
AATGCCGGGCGGCCGCCGCAGCCGCAACCGGGCGCCCTCGCCGATCGGCGGCATCCGCCGGGCCGCACGCCGCTGCGCGCGGCGTTCGGCCGGCTTGTGGTGCCAGGTCTCCGGCCGGGCCGCCACCCAGCGCTGCGAGCGCCACGCGAACGGAATGTGCACGAGGTACAGCCCGACCAGCACCATCAGCAGGATCAGCGGATAGGTGATCAGCGCGGCCCCCGCCAGCGCGACCAGCACCAGCAGCAGTGCCGCCGCCTGCGGCGCCACCGACACCGACTTCATCGCCAGCGTCGGGATCGTGCTGACGGCGAGCAGGGCCGCGAAGACGGTCCACGCCGCCACCACCGGGAAGTTGTTCCACCATCCCTCGCCGAACTGGCTGTGCAGCGCGATCGGCAGCAAGGCGATCAATGCCGCCGCCGGCGCGGGGACGCCGGTGAAGTACTCGCGCTCCCAGTCGGGCCGGGTGTCGTCGTCCATGATCGTGTTGAACCGGGCCAGGCGCAGCACGAGGCTCACCGTGTAGATCAGCGCGATGATCCAGCCCGCGCTGTCCTGGCGCAGGAAGGTCACATACAGCACCAGGGCCGGAGCGACGCCGAAGGAGATGGCATCGGCCAGCGAATCCAGTTCGGCGCCGATCTTGGTGGTGGCCGACAACATCCGGGCCAGCCGGCCGTCGAGGGTGTCGAGGACGGCGGCCGCGCCGATCATCGCCAGGGCGATGTCGAGCGAGCCGTCGAGTGCGAATTTCACCGCCGACAGTCCGGCACACAGCGCCAGGATCGTCACGATGCTCGGCAGCAGGCGGATCGTGCGGCGGCGGCGACCCGGTTCGGTCACGGTGTTCTCGATCATGGCAGCAGTTCGGCCAGCACCGTTTCCGCGCCGATCGTGCGCTGCCCGGGCTCGACCAGCAGCCGGGTGCCGGCCGGGAAGTAGGTGTCGACCCGCGAGCCGAACCGGATCAGACCGTAGGTTTCGCCGATGCTCAACGCGTCGCCGACCTTGGCGTCGCAGACGATGCGGCGGGCCAGCAGTCCGGCGATCTGCACGACCGTCACCAGCTGGCCGGAGGCGGTCTCGAGCACCATGCTGTTGCGCTCGTTCACCGAACTGGCCTCCGGCAGATCCGCCGAGCGGAATTGACCGCGCTGGTACGCGACGGTGCGCACGGTGCCCGAGACCGGGGTGCGCTGTACGTGCACGTCGAGCACCGACAGGAAGATGCTCACCCGGGGCAGCGGGGTGTCGCCGAGGTTCAGTTCGGCGGGCGGCACCGCGGTGTCGACGAGCGCGATCTCACCGTCGGCCGGGGCGACGACGATATTCGCCCGATTCGGCGGCACCCGGTGCGGATGCCGGAAGAAGGCCGCCGAGGCCGCGGCCGCGGTGAGTCCGGTGCGGCGCAGCCAGGGCCGCCGCGTTCCGCCGAGGACCGCCACCGCCAGCGGCGCGGCCACGAAGGGCAGGCCGGCGGGATGCAACGGCGGAATCGCTGCTTTGACCAGGTCGGCGACATGACCGAGCCCGGTACGTTCGGGCGTACCGGGCGGGGTGGGGCGGCGGGCCACGGACTCCTCTTTCGTGCGCGGATGACGTTCGGTCCGCAGAGCATCCGGGACCGCGCTCACACCTTACGGGACACGGCATCACCGTGGCGTGGTCCCGATCGGGCGTATTCGCCGCCCGTGCCGTCAGCGAGCGGCTTTGCGACCCGTGGCCAGCCGCACCAGCCACAGCAGGATCACTGCTCCGCCCAGGCAGGTGAGGAAGCTGAAGAAAAATCCGCCGCTGTGTACGTCGACGCCGAACAGTCGCAGGATGAAACCGCCGATCAGGCCACCGATCACCCCCACGACGATATTGAGCAGGATGCCCTGCTGGGCGTCGGTGCCCATGATCTTGCTGGCGATCCAGCCGGCCAGGCCGCCGATGATGATCCAGCCGATGATTCCGAGACCGAGCATCATGTCCTCCAGGGAAACTCGTCGGAAATTGCTGTCTCCGCCTCGCCACGGTTCGGTATCGGGACCAGTCTGCGAGCCGGTTCTACACGAATCGATTGTGACAATACCCACCCTGGGGATTAGCATTCCTACTAATATGAGGGGGCCTCATGTCTACGCGTTCGTAAAGCATGGACCCGTCGGTGACACCGGCGGTTCACGAACCACGAGCGCGTCGGCTCCCGGGGCCCGATGAAGGAATGTTCGATACGCGGGTGGCGCCCGGACCGGAACCGTCTTCCGGTTCTCCGGCCCGCCGGCAGGTACATAGGAGATGCGCGATGGCTGCTCGACTCGCCCAAGTCACCGGGGTGGAGCACACGGCGATGCTCGGGCTCGGTGTGTACCGCCCCGCCCGGGTCGTGACCAACGAGGAAGTCGCCGGACCGATCGATTCCAGCGACGAATGGATTCGCACCCGCTCGGGCATCCGGACCCGGCGGTTCGCCTCCGAATCCGAAACCATCATCGCCATGAGCGCCGCAGCGGCGCGCGATGCCATCGCGGCCGCGGGAATCACCGCCGAACAGGTCGACTGCGTCATCGTCGCGACCTCGACCTGGCTGCTGCTCACCCCGGCGGCCGCTCCGCAGATCGCCACCGAGCTCGGGATGAACAATCCGGCCGCATTCGACATCTCCGCCGGGTGCGCGGGCTTCTGTCATGCCCTGGGCGTGGCCTCGGATCTGGTCAAGGGCGGCACCGCGGGTCATGTGCTGGTGATCGGCGTCGAGCGGCTCACGGACACGTTCAACCCGGCCGACCGCGGCACCGCCTTCCTGTTCGCCGACGGCGCCGGCGCGGTGATCGTGGGCCCGTCCGACGAACCCGGCATCGGCCCGACCGTCTGGGGTTCCGACGGCGAACAGCATCACGCCATCCGCCAGGACAAGGACTGGATGGAGTTCTTCCGGGAAATCGATGAGAAGGGCACCGACGCAGTCCGCCCGTATCTGGCGATGGAGGGCACCGCGGTCTTCCGCTGGGCCGCCCATTCGCTGAAGAAGGTCTGCCTGGACGCGATCGAGCGCGCGGGCCTGACCCCCGGCGATATCGACGCGATGGTTCCGCACCAGGCCAACGGCCGCATCATCGAGATCATGGCGCGTGAGCTGAAGCTGTCGGCCAATTGCGCCCTGGCCAACGACATCGAGGAGACCGGCAACACCTCGGCCGCCTCGGTTCCGCTGGCCATGGAGGCGATGCTGCGTTCGGGCGAGAGCAAACCCGGTGCGGCGGCGCTGCTGGTCGCCTTCGGCGCGGGGCTGTCCTACGCCGCGCAGGTGGCGAAACTGCCCAACTGGCAGTAGGCGTGCGGCCGCCGCGCGTCAGCCCATGGTCCAGGTGACCGTCACGGTGAAGGTCACCGTCTGCTGACCGGGTTCCACCGGCACGTCGGGACCGGCGAATTGGGCCTTGGCCTGCGGCGGGGTCGATTCCCCGCTGCTGGTCTCGTTGATGGTCTTCACGTCCTTCAACTTCAGGCCCGACAGCACCGCGTACTGGTCGGCGCGCGCCTTGGCATCGGCGAAGGCGCCCGCTCGCGCGTCGGCGAGCAGTTTCGAATTGTCGTCGAGCGCGAACGAGACGCCGCGGATGCGGGTGTCGTTACCGCCGGCCTGCACCGCCGACGACAGGACGGCCGAGGCCTTGGGCAGATCGCGGACCACGACGTGCACGGTGTTGGTCGCGGTGTAGCCGGTGACGGTGTGGTCGGGACCGTATTGCGGCTGCACCGACACATCGGCCGTGCGGATGTCCTCGCGTTTCGCGCCCGCGTTCACCATCGCGTCGGTGATCGCTTTCGCCTTGCCGTTCGCATTCGCGATGGCGGTGGACACATCGGGCGCGGTGACCTCGACACCCACGTCGGCGTTCAGGGTGTCCGGCGCTCCCCGCACCTGACCGGTGCCGACCACCGTCACCTCGCGCGAGGTCCCCGAATCCGAACTGCCACAACCACTCAGCAGCACGGTGGTCCCCGCGAGCACCGCCATTACGCTCGCAACCCGTCGCATACCGGGCAAACTACGCGGCCGAACCCGGCCCCGCTCGCGGGCGCGCCGAATCAGCGCTCGGCCGCGACCTTGATCTTGCCGAGGGTTTCGTTCATCCCCGCGACCAGATCGGCTTCGAACCGCTGCTCGCCGCCGAGCAGGGCGTCGATCATCAGCCGTACCGGTTTGCGCACCCCGTTCGGAACGTCGCGGCGCTCGGTCACCCGGGTGCCCGCCGCGGTGGGTTCGAGGGTGTAGCTCCACACGGTGGCGTTCTCGTTCATCCGGAATGCGAAGGCCTGGTTGGGTTCGTACCGCACGATGCGCGAGGTGGTCGGGTAGTACTTGCGGCCGACCTTGTTGAGGTTCACCGTCCACGTGCCGGCGCGGGGCGTGCCCAGCGGAATCATCTTCAGCGTGGTGGGGCTGAATTCCGGCATCCGTCCGAGATCGGAGACGACCGCCCACACCTTGTCCGGCGCGGCGGAGATGTCGATGGTGGCTTCCAGGGTGTTCGGCAACGCTGCCTCCGAGATCGTGACGGGCGTGGTTATGACGGTCGGTAACGGTAATCCTAGACGTGGCAACCGGACCCGCGACCCTGTGAGGGAGGCCACTTTTCCATCGAAGATCAACTAGGTCACATTCTGATGTGATCCGTTTCGCCGGCCGTAATGCGCGACGCACAATGGCGGATAGACAACTACGGCAGGCAACGAAGCAACAGACCGGAGCGCACGCTTCTACGTCCCTGTGAGGTGATCGGCCGTGAATATTCGCACCATCCTCCATCGCCGGCAGGCGGAATCGATTCCATTACTTCCAGATTCGGAATCCGGCCCGCTGGCCGCGGCCTTCCGCAACCACGGCCGCCGATCGCGCCGCAACCTGGCCGAGCGGGAGGAAAGGCTCGAACGCCTGCTGACGCCGAGCGAACTCGACCTCGTCGAACACCGTCTGGTGTGATCGATGTGGTGCCCGTAGCGAACAATCTGGGCAACGCGCCCGCCGGGCGCTCATACTTTTCGATGTGACTTCACCAGCTGCCGTCAAACCGGTAATTCTCAGTGTCGACGACGACCCCGGTGTCTCCCGGGCCGTGGTGCGCGACCTGCGGCGGCGGTACGGAGCCGACTATCGCATCATGCGCGCGGAATCCGGTGACTCCGCACTGGACGTCCTGCGCGAACTGAAATTGCGCGGCCAGCCGGTCGCGGTACTGATCGCCGATTATCGAATGCCGGGAATGGACGGCATCCAGTTCTTGGAGCACGCGATCGACCTGCACCCCTATGCGCGCCGGGTGCTGCTCACCGCGTATGCCGACACCAACGCCGCCATCGACGCCATCAATGTGGTCGACCTGGACCACTATCTGCTCAAACCGTGGGATCCGCCGGAGGAGAAGTTGTATCCGGTGGTCGACGCGCTGCTGGAATCGTGGCGCGGCGACGACCGCCGCCCGGTGCACGAGACGAAGGTGATCGGGCACCGCTGGTCGGCTCGCAGTTCCGAGGTGCGCGAATTCCTGGCCCGCAATCAACTGCCGTATCGCTGGTATCTGGCCGACGATCCGGAGGGCCGACGCCTGCTCGAGGCCGCCGGGGCCGACGCCGAGCAGTGCCCGGTCGTGATCGATCCGAACGGCAACGTGCTGCGGTCCCCGTCGGACAGCGAACTCGCCGGCTGCGTGGGCCTGAGCACCGATCCGAGCGGTGAGTTCTACGACCTGATCGTGGTCGGCGGCGGCCCCGCCGGGCTCGGTGCGGCCGTGTACGGCGCCTCCGAGGGCCTGCGCACGGTTCTGGTGGAGCGGACCGCGACCGGCGGGCAGGCCGGGCAGAGTTCCCGGATCGAGAACTATCTGGGCTTCCCCGACGGGCTTTCGGGCGCCCAGCTGGCCGATCGCGCGCGGCGTCAGGCGGTGAAATTCGGCGCCGAACTGATCACCGCCCGGGAAGTGGTCGGCCTCGAGGCGTGTGGTTCCGCGCGGCGGGTGCTCTTCTCCGACGGCTCGTGCGTCAGCGCCCACTCCGTGCTGATCGCCACCGGCGTCAACTACCGCCACCACCCCGCCCCCGGGGTGGACGATTTCACCGGCCGCGGCGTCTACTACGGCTCGGCGATGACCGAGGCGGCCGACTGCGCCGAACGCGAGGTCTACATCGTCGGCGGGGCGAATTCGGCCGGGCAGGCGGCGGTATTCCTGTCTCGGCACGCCTGCACGGTGCACATCCTGGTGCGCGGCAGTTCGCTGGAGCAGTCGATGTCGCACTATCTGATCCAGCAGATCGAGGCCGTCCCGAACATCAAGGTGCACACCAACACCGAGGTGGTGGCGGCCGACGGCAGCGATCATCTGGAACGAATCGTGTTGCGCAACAACGCGACCGGCGCCGAGGACAAGGTCGACGCCGAACGGCTGTTCCTGTTCATCGGCGCGGCGCCCGAAACCGAGTGGCTGGACGGACTCGTCGTCCGCGACGAATTCGGCTACGTCCTGGCGGGACCGGACTTGATGGTCGACGGGTCGCGGCCGGCGGGCTGGGAACTACCCCGCCCGCCCCATCATCTCGAAACCAACATCCCGGGCGTCTTCGTCGCCGGCGATGTGCGTTCCGAATCGGCGAAGCGGGTCGCGTCCGCGGTCGGTGAGGGCGCGATGGCGGTCATGCTGGTCCACCGATACCTCGCGAAACAATAGGAGGCGCACCGTGAGCGACAGCGATGAGAACGGCGCCGTGAGCGACAGCGATCAGAACGGCGCCGTGAGCGACAGCGGCCGTACCGTCACCGGCCCCCGGACCCTGTGTGATCCGGCGGAATTGCGCACCCTGTTCCTGTTCGAGAAGCTCGACGAGGAGCAGCTGGCCTGGCTCTGCCGCGAGGGCCGGGTGGAGTACTTCGAGCCGGGGCCGGTCTATCGCGAGGGCGAGCCCGCGACCTGCTTCTACGTCCTGATGGACGGTGAGGTGGTGTTGTCGAAACTGTCCGCGGGTGAGGATCTCGAACTCGTTCGCACCGATCACCGCGGCTCGTACGCCGGTGCGTGGACGGCGTACATGGGCGAGCGCGCCGACCAGAACTACACCGGCTCGCTGACGGTGACGAAACCGTCGAAATTCTTCGTCCTGGACGCGGAGACCTTCGCCCGGATGATGCGGGAATGGTTCCCGATGGCCCTGCATCTGCTGGAGGGCGTGTTCTTCGGCAACCGCAACACCAACGAGATCATCGGCAGGCGGGAGCGACTGCTGGCCCTGGGGTCGCTGTCGGCCGGGCTCACCCACGAGTTGAACAATCCCGCGGCGGCCGCGGTGCGGGCCACCTCCTCGCTGCGGGATCGGGTCGCCGGTATGCGGCACAAGCTGAAGATGATGGCGCACGGCAAGTTCGACTCCGCCGCACTCGAGGCGCTGGTGCAACTCCAGGAGGAGGCGGCCACCCAGGTGGCCAAGGCGCCGACCCTGACCGCGATGGAGGCCGCCGACCGCGAGGACGAACTCGGCGACTGGCTCGCCGATCACAACATCGCCAACGGCTGGGATCTGGCCCCGAATTTCGTCCAGGCCGGATTCGACATCGATTGGCTGGAGAAGGTCGCGGGCACTCTCGAACACTGCGACGACGGAGTGTTCGAAGGTGCGATCAGGTGGTTGAACTACACCGTCGAAACCGAATTGCTGATGAACGAGATCACCGATTCGACCGGGCGCATCTCCTCGCTCGTGCATGCGGCCAAGCAGTATTCGCAGATGGATCGGGCACCGTTCCAGGTGGTCGACATCCACGAACTGCTCGACAGCACGCTGGTGATGCTGGCCCGCAAGATCGGCGACGACATCGCCGTGGTCAAGGACTACGACCGGTTGCTGCCCGAAGTCCCTTGCTACGCAGCGGAACTGAACCAGGTGTGGACCAACCTCATCGACAACGCGGTGGCGGCGATGAACGGATCCGGCACGCTCACGGTACGGACCTATCGCGAAAGCGACTGTGCCGCAGTGGAAATCGGCGATACTGGCCCGGGAGTGCCGGAAGAGTTGCGGGATCGGATCTTCGAGCCCTTCTTCACCACGAAACCCGTCGGTGAGGGCACCGGACTCGGACTCGACATCTCGTTCCGCATCGTGGTGAACAAACACGGCGGCGACATCCGGGTCGAGTCCACGCCGGGCGACACCCGATTCATCGTCCGATTGCCGCTGGAGGCGGCCTCCGGACGTGGTTCGGCCACCGCTGCCGCCGAATCGTAAGGGCTGCAATTCGATCCGAACCGCACGGTGAGGCCGGGGTTTTCAATCACCGATGTGGCCGGTACGCTGCGAGCCGCGCCGGAGGCATCCGGCGCGCGCCGGAGGAGATTCGGCGTCGCCGGACCACTCGGGGGTTACGCACGAGATGAAACGACTGACCGTGACGGCCGTCGCCCTGGGCGCGCTGACCGTCGCTCTCACCGGCTGCGGCGGCGACGACCATTCGTCCGCCGATGCCAACGGCCTGCGCAGAAACGGTTCGGCCGTCGCGACCTCGGCCTCCGCCCCCGCGTCGACGACCCCCGCGCCGGCGCCGCCGACCGAGGCGCCCGGCACGACCGCGCATCCGGAGAGTTCCGGCCTGGGCCCGGCCTCGGCGACCACCTGCGACGAGTTCCGCAAACTCGATATCGAGGGTGAGAAGTCCCTGATGGACCGTATTCTCGCGGAGAACCCCGGCTCGAAGTTCGACGGCAGCCCGAATGTGGCGCTGGGGACCGCGAAGCTGGTGTGTCTGTCCAAGAGTGAGGCCGACAAGCCCGTCGCGCTCGCCATCGGAATGGTCACGGAATAACCTCCGGGCCCGGCGTGCGCTGGGCTTTTAGGTGATCCATACGAGATCGGCAAGTGCTGTGCCGCAGCGTGTTCGCATGCGCCGCGGCAGACGCGGCGCTCGAGCCGGGGAGATCTCGTGAAGAAATTCGTCGTCGCCGCGTTGTCGTCGGCCGCCCTCGCCGTCACCCTGACGGCCTGCGCCCAGGACGAGAAGACCTGCTGTGCTCCGCCCGCGAGTTCGGTCACCCCGACTCCGGTGCCCTCCGACGACGGCTCGGGCCTGCGCCGCAACACGTCGCCGAGTCCGGCGCCGCCGTCCGGTGAGTCTGCGCGGCCGCACATCACGCTGCCGCACCTCACCTGGCCGAAACGCGACCCTGGTGCCGGCGGCGAGTAATCTCGCCCTCGACTACCGGGCCTGCTTTGGAGGGCACAGCGGATGGACGATACGGGTCTGGCCGAATTCCAACGCCATCGTTCCCGCCTGTTCGCACTCGCCTATCGCATGCTCGGCTCGGCGAGCGAGGCCGAGGACGCCGTCCAGGAGACCTATCTGCGCTGGGAGGCCACCGAGCGTGCCGAGATCCGGTCCGCCGAGGCCTGGCTGACCACGGTCGTGGTGAATCTGTGCCGGAGCTGGCTGGAGTCGGCGCGCACACGCCGCGAAACCTATGTCGGCCCGTGGCTGCCGGAGCCGGTGCCCACCGGCGGTGGCGAACTCGGTCCGATGGAATCCGCGGAGCAGCGCGAACTGGTCTCGCTGGCGGTGTTGACGCTGCTGGAACGGTTGTCGCCCGCGGAACGCGCCGTTTTCGTCCTGCGCGAGGCGTTCGGCTACGCCCACCGCGAGATCGCCGACATGCTCGAGCTGACCGAGGCGAATTCGCAGCAGCTCTATCGGCGGGCCCGCCTGCACGTCCGTAGCGAACACACCCGGTTCGACGCCGAACCCGCCCGTGCCCGGGAACTGTTCCAGCGCTTCCTGGTAGCCGCCCGGGCGGGCGATATCGCCGCCCTGGAACAGATGTTCACCGCCGATATCGTGTCGGTCGCCGACGGTGGCGGCAAGATGAGCGCGGCTCGCCGGCCCGTCGTCGGGGCGGGCCGGGTGGCGCGCTATCTGGCCGGTCTGTTCCACCGCGAGGTCGAGGATCTCGAACTGAGCATCGAGGAGGTCAACGGTGCCCCGGCCGCCGTGGCCCGGGTCCACGGCGAACTGCTGTTGATCGGCGCGGCCGATGTGGCCGGCGAGCGGATCTCGGCGATCCGGATTCTGCTCAATCCCGACAAACTCGCGTACTTCGGTCGCTTCCCGGCACCGGCGGAGGCCGAACGCTTGGGGTAGTGACGGGGAACACAATCGTTCGCTGTCAGGGATCGGCGGGCTGTCCGGTCTGAAGGGTGTCGGCCTCGAGAAGGAGTCACCCATGAGCGCACATCAGATCGCATCCCATCGAATCCTCGTGCTGGGTGCCGGCTATGCCGGCCTGGCCGCTGCGGGCAGACTCTGCAAGTCCCGCGGCGCGCAGATCACGGTCGTCGACAGCCGTGCGGAAATGGTCGAGCGGGTGCGACTGCATCAGCTCGCCGCCGGGCAGACGATCGAGCGCCGGGATCTGCGAACCATGCTGGAACGCAAGGGCGCCCACTTCGTCCGCGGCCGGGTCGCGGCGATAGATACCGCGGCACAGGAGGTTTCGCTGTCCGACGGTTCGGTGCTGGGTTACGACACGCTGGTGTACACGCTCGGCAGTGCCGCGGACGTCGACAGCGTTGCCGGCGTGCGGGAGTACGCGCACCCGGTGGCGACGCTGGAGAATATCGCCGCGCTGCCGCCGCTGCGTGGCCGTGTCGCGGTGGTCGGTGCCGGGGCGACCGGTATCGAGACCGCGGCCGAACTCGCCGAATCGCATCCGGAATTGCCGGTGGCGCTGGTGAGTTCGGAACGGCCGGGCTTCTGGCTCTCCGATCGGGCGCAGCGGCATATCGCCGCCACCCTGGAGCGGCTCGGCGTCGAGGTGCACGCGGGCGCCAAGGTGGTCGAGGCCGCGGCGGACGGCGTGCGGCTGGCCGGCGGCGGGCGCATCGAGGCCGAAACCGTCTTGTGGACAACGGGTTTCACCACCAGCGATCTCGCCGCCCGCGCCGGTCTGGCCGTCGACGCGCGCGGCCGGGTCCTGGTGGACGCCACGCTGCGCACCTCCGATCCGCACGTGTACGCCGCCGGCGACTGCGCCGCGATCGCCGGACCGGGCGGGCGCGAACTGCGAATGGCGTGCGCGACGGCGCTGCCGACCGGATCCCATGCCGCGCGGGCGGCACTGGCCCGGATGCGCGGTGCGGAACCGGACGAGCTGCGTTTCCGCTATCTCCTGCAATGCATCAGCCTCGGGCGTCGCGACGCGGTGGTGCAGTTCGTCCGCGCCGACGACGCCCCGACCCCGCGCGCCCTGACCGGCCGCCCGGCGGCGGTGGTGAAGGAGATGATCGTGCGCGGCGCGGCGATGCAGGCGCGGCCGTGACACGGCGTCAACTTACGGTTGACCTTCACGCACAGGTCAACCTAAAGTTGACGCATGACCGAACGTATCCGCCTCGACGATCTGATCGAGGGCATCAAACTGGCCCGGCCCGACGACGTTCTGGAACAGCTCTCCGACGCCGTGGTGGTCGCCGGGCATATGAGCGAGGTGGCCGATCACCTGATCGGCCACTTCGTCGACCAGGCCCGCCGGTCGGGCGCTTCCTGGACCGATATCGGCCAGAGCATGGGCGTCTCCAAACAGGCCGCGCAGAAGCGTTTCGTGCCGAAACCGGGTGATGCCGCGATGGATCCGAATGCCGGATTCGCGCGCTTCACGCCCCGCGCGCGCAATGTCGTGATGGCGTCCATGGAGGAGGCCCGGCGCGCGGGCAACCCGGAGATCCAGCCCGAACACCTGGTGCTCGGACTGCTCAGTGAGCCGGGCGCCCTGGCGGCGCACGCCATCGTCGCCAAGGGGGTGTCGCTGGATGCGGTGCGCCGGGTCGCGACGGCGGCGCTGCCGGTGGCGGTGGACGAGGTTCCCGCCCTCATCCCGTACACCGCGACCGCCCGCAAGACGCTGGAGTTGACCTTCCGGGAGGCGCTGCGGCTCGGCCACAACTACATCGGCACCGAACATCTGCTGCTCGCGCTGCTCGAACAGGAGGACGGCCGTGGGGTGCTGTCGGGCCTGGGCTTGACCAAGTCGGATATCGAACGCGATCTCGTCGCCCAGCTCGCGCAGTTCATGCCGCCGAATCCGGTGGACGCGCCCCAGCCGCCGGTCGCGCCCCAGCCGCCCACTCCGCCCACTCCGCCGAGCCCACCTGCTCCGCCGGAGCCGCCGGCCGCGCCGCTTGCCTGATCGGTGCTCGCCGGTGTCCGGATTCGCCACGCCGGCGCGGTTGTCGGAAACGGGTCCGACACGACGCGTCGCGTCGGACCGGTTCGCCGGTTTCGCCGATCCGCCCATGCCGCGCCGCGGTTCCGGGGCGGCCACGGCGGACATGATCACTCGCCGATACAGCTGTGTAGTTGTGGGGCTGCTGAGGCGATCGGTGGTCCGGATACGATATTGCTATGGCGGATGGATCGGATTCCGACCTGATCGCGGGGGAACTACGCGCAGACCTGCTGCGCGCGCTGTCCTATGTCGAAACCGAGGACGGCCCGGACGGCAGCTACATCGTCAACGGCGATCTGCCGCCCGAGGTGGCGCCCCCGTTCATCCGGGCGATCATGCGAATCGAGGCGGAACTGCTGCTTCACGACGCCGAGCAGGTGACCGTGGAACGCGGCGAGCCGCGCAGTCCGGAGGAGCGCCGCACCGACGCCTTCGTCGCCCTGGCGCTGAGAGTCACCGACGATACGTGAGCGCGCCGCCACGGATACCGCGCCGACCCGGATACCGCGCCGTCCAGCCGATATCGCCGATTGCGTACGCCGCGGCCGTCGGATCCGTAACCTTGCACTCGGTACCGTCGAGTGCTAGAAAGGTCCTGGCACTCTCGACCAGTGAGTGCTAGGTCGGGCAGGTGAGACCGGGTTCCCAGACACCCTCGGTCGTCCGTCGCGGGCACCGTACCTGGCCAGCGTAATGGGGCGATCCAACCTGCGGTCGCTCTGTGTGTCAGCCCCATATACATGTGGAGGATCTCAACGCAATGGCCAAGACAATTGCGTACGACGAAGAGGCCCGTCGCGGTCTCGAGCGGGGACTGAACAGCCTCGCCGACGCGGTCAAGGTGACGCTGGGCCCCAAGGGTCGCAACGTTGTCCTGGAGAAGAAGTGGGGCGCTCCCACGATCACCAACGATGGTGTGTCCATCGCCAAGGAGATCGAGCTGGAGGACCCGTACGAGAAGATCGGCGCCGAGCTGGTCAAAGAGGTCGCCAAGAAGACCGACGATGTCGCCGGTGACGGCACCACCACCGCTACCGTGCTCGCCCAGGCGCTGGTGCGCGAGGGCCTGCGCAACGTCGCGGCCGGTGCGAACCCGCTGGGCCTGAAGCGCGGCATCGAGAAGGCCGTCGAGGCGGTCACCGCCAAGCTGCTCGACACCGCCAAGGAGGTCGAGACCAAGGAGCAGATCGCTGCCACCGCGGCCATCTCCGCCGGCGACGCGTCCATCGGCGAGCTGATCGCCGAGGCCATGGACAAGGTCGGCAAGGAAGGCGTCATCACCGTCGAGGAGAGCAACACCTTCGGCCTCCAGCTGGAGCTGACCGAGGGTATGCGCTTCGACAAGGGCTACATCTCGGGTTACTTCGTCACCGACGCCGAGCGTCAGGAAGCGGTCCTCGAGGACCCGTACATCCTGCTCGTCGGTTCGAAGGTCTCGACCGTCAAGGACCTGCTGCCGCTGCTGGAGAAGGTCATCCAGGCCGGTAAGCCGCTGCTGATCATCGCCGAGGACGTCGAGGGCGAGGCCCTGTCGACCCTGGTCGTGAACAAGATCCGCGGCACCTTCAAGTCCGTCGCCGTCAAGGCCCCGGGCTTCGGCGACCGCCGCAAGGCGCAGCTGGCCGACATCGCCATCCTCACCGGTGGCGAGGTCATCAGCGAAGAGGTCGGCCTGAACCTGGAGACCGCCACCGTGGACCTGCTGGGCACCGCCCGCAAGGTCGTGGTGACCAAGGACGAGACCACCATCGTCGACGGTGCCGGTGATGCCGACGCCATCGCGGGTCGCGTCGCCCAGATCCGCACCGAGATCGAGAACTCGGACTCGGATTACGACCGTGAGAAGCTGCAGGAGCGCCTGGCCAAGCTGGCCGGCGGTGTTGCGGTGATCAAGGCCGGCGCCGCCACCGAGGTGGAGCTCAAGGAGCGCAAGCACCGCATCGAGGACGCGGTGCGCAACGCCAAGGCCGCCGTCGAAGAAGGCATCGTCCCCGGTGGTGGTGTGGCGCTGCTGCAGGCCGGCCCGGCGCTGGACGACCTGAAGCTGACCGGTGACGAGGCCACCGGTGCGAACATCGTGAAGGTGGCGCTGGCCGCGCCGCTGAAGCAGATCGCCTTCAACGCCGGCCTCGAGCCCGGCGTGGTCGCCGAGAAGGTCGCCAACCTGCCGACCGGCCAGGGCCTCAACGCCGACTCCGGCGAGTACGAGGACCTGCTGGCCGCCGGTGTCGCCGACCCGGTCAAGGTCACCCGCTCGGCGCTGCAGAACGCCGCGTCGATCGCCGCGCTGTTCCTCACCACCGAGGCCGTCGTGGCCGACAAGCCGGAGAAGGCCGCCGCTCCCGTCGGCGACCCGACCGGTGGCATGGGCGGCATGGACTTCTGAGTCCCGCCTCCCGGCAACACCTTTCGAACCGGTAGCCGGTCCGCCTTCGGGCGGGCCGGCTACCGGCATTTCGGCGGCACGAGCGCCTGCGACCGTCGCCGAACTCGGCGGTTTTCAGTCACATTTCCCCTAATGCGCGGTCTCGCAAGGGCTTTCGAAGCGCCGGAGCTGGACAACATCGGTTGTGGAACGCATTCTTTTCGGTTGGCTTCATCCGGAAGCCTTCGATAGGGGAAACAGGAATGTTCTCAACGGGCAAGCTTGCCCTGAGTTTCGTCGCGGCGTCCGCGGCGGTCTTCGTCGTCGCCGGGACCGGTTCCGCGGCCGCGGAGCGTGGACCGGACGGTCACTACTACGGCGCGATGGCCATTTCCGACGCCAACGACGAGGGCTGGACCATCGGAATCGCCCTCAACGCGCCCGACCAGGCGACGGCCGACGCGGGCGCCCTGGACCAGTGCTCCTCGCACGGTGAGCAGGGGTGCGCGACCATCGTGCGCTTCGTCGACGGATGCGGTGCCATCGCCCGACGCGACGACATCCACACCGGCGGCACCGGCGCTACCCTCCAGGACGCCGAGCGCAATGCGATCGCCGCCCTCGGCCCCGGACATCCGCCGACCCTGAGTTCGGACGGCTCGGGACCGGCGGTCATCTCCGTCTCCCGCTGCAACGGCTGATCTCCCGCTGCAACGGCTGATCTCCCGCTGCAACGGCTGATCTCCCGCAGCAGCGGCTGACCACTAGTCGAAATCGTCGCGTATCCCGACGCGTATCCCGAATTGCGATCGGAAGCCGGTCCCGCACCCACGGCGGGCCGGCTTCCGGCATTTCGGGACAGGCTTCGGCCGGCTTCGGGAATTTCTCGCCTACGGCCGATGTTGTGAAAGCCGTTGCGATCGCATCCGATGTGCGTCGTTAGGCCGGATGACCAGGCGATTTGACTTCGAATGCGGTTGGCACGTAACTTATTCCAGGTCAGAGCGACACGGACACCGACCCGGAGCCGAAAGGCCCGGGACAACGAGGTCGGACGAGGAGCGCCTGACAATCACACTGGTTCGGTAAGAGGAACCCCGATTTGGTCGGGAGCTTCTGGCTGAGCTAAGCTGTAAAAGTTGCCCAACCGATCGACCGGGAAGTTTCCCGCGAGATTGCTGGTGCGTGTGTTCTTTGAGAACTCAATAGTGTGTCGATGAATGTCAGTGCCAAATATTTATTTTGGTTCCGTTCATCCTCCCCCCGTGAGGGTGACGGACATTTTTTAGTCAGCTATTTTCCGGCTGGCGTTTAAGTTAGGTTTTCGGACTCTGGTTCGAGTTACTTCTGATTCGCTCTTCGGAGTGGGTTGAGAGTCTTCAACGGAGAGTTTGATCCTGGCTCAGGACGAACGCTGGCGGCGTGCTTAACACATGCAAGTCGAGCGGTAAGGCCCTTCGGGGTACACGAGCGGCGAACGGGTGAGTAACACGTGGGTGATCTGCCTCGCACTCTGGGATAAGCCTGGGAAACTGGGTCTAATACCGGATATGACCATTGA
>NZ_BAFW01000242.1 GCF_000308535.1 Nocardia cerradoensis NBRC 101014
ATCGATCGTGATCGGGCACAACTGGTTTCCGATATCGATCGCTGGGTCGCCACCGAATTACCCCGGGCGCACGGCGGCGCACGCATGCATACCGAAACGGTCGGCACGGTGATCGACCGGCTCGCCCAGTTCTCCGCACTGGCCTATCTGACGCTGACACACGAACCCGACCGGGTGATCCACGATGCCTGGCGGCGGCTGTCGGAATTGGCGGTGGCCTACGACCATCTGGCGGGTGAGGTGACCGCGGGCCTGTGCCGGTTGCCCGATCTGAGCGGTCACCGCGACGAGGAATGAACCACCGGCCGAACGGCGGCGCGGGCGAGGGAACCGACGCCGCCGATGGCTGGGGATGAGCGGATCAGGGCAGTCGATCCGCATCGGGGCGACCCGACACACCGATCCTGCGCCGACATCCTCGAGATACCCCCGGATGTTCCTGGGAACCGGCTGGCAAGTGCGGGGTATGACCATTTTCGCAGGTCGGCGCCTTCCCGGGTCGTCCCTCAGGCAGTCGCCGCGGCCGGCGGTCCGGCGGGCATCAGCGCGCGTACGGTATCGATGGTGTCGGCCTGCGCGGGCTCCTTGTCCGGCCGATAGCGCACCACCCGCGCGAACCGCAGTGCCACGCCGCCGGGATAACGCGAACTGGTCTGCACCCCGTCCAGGGCGATCTCGACGACCAATTCCGGCCACAGATAGACGGTGTTGCCGTCGCGGGCACGTTCGTGACGGGGGAATTCCGCGGTCTGCCAGTGCAGCAGCGCGTCGGTGAGTCCCTTGAAGGTCTTGCCGACCATGATCGGATCGCCTCCGTGCGGGTCACGCGCGCCCAGGTGCAGGTTCGACAGATATCCGGTGCGACGGCCGTATCCCCATTCGGCGCCGAGCACCACCAGGTCCAGGGTGTGCGCCGGTTTGATCTTCTGCCACGCCCGTCCGCGGCGGCCGGCCGCATACGGCGCGGACAGCGATTTGATCATGATGCCCTCGTGCCCGGCGGCCAGCGCACCGTCGAAATATTCGGCGACGGCCTCGGGCTCCGGATCGATCAGCGCCGGAATCATCTGCGCGCCCGCCACTTTCGCCAACGCGACTCTGCGCTCGCGCAGCGGGGCATCGAGCAGATCCCGGCCGTCCAGGTGCAGACAGTCGAAGAAGTACGGATGCAGCAGCAGTTCCCTGCTCGACTTCACCGTCAGCCGCGGCTCCTCCGAGGCCGGGTCGGCGGCGAACCGGCTCATGGTCTCCTGAAACGGCCGCGGCCGGCCGGAATCGGTGAGTGCCAGCGTCTCGCCGTCGAGAACCACGCTGTCACAGGGCAGTTCGGAGACCAGCTGTACCAGTTCCGGCACGCCGGAAGTGATGTCGCGCAGCGTCCGCGTGAACACCCAGACCCGAGAGCCGTTGCGGTGCACCTGGATCCGCGCGCCGTCGAGTTTGTGCTCCACGCTCACATCGCCCGCGAATTCACCGAGCACATCGTCGAGGGTGGCCCCCGGCGAGGCCAGCATCGGCTGGATCGGACGGCCGACCTCGAGACGGAATGCCGACAGGGCCTCCGCACCCCCGGAGATGGCCGCGGCGGCGGTCACCGGCAGGCGGCCGGAAAGCATGTAGGCCCGGCGCACCAGCTCGGCCGGCACGTCGGCCGCCTCGGCCACCGCCTCGGCGACGATCGCGGTGAGCGCACCCTGACGTAGCTCGCCGGTCAGCAGGCGAATCAGGAAGGCCCGTTCGGCATCCGTCGCCCGGGCCAGCAGGGCGGTGAGCAGTTCCCGCCGCCGCGCGACCGATCCGGAGCCGGCCACCGCCGCCAATTCCGTCAGCGCCTGGTCGACCGCGGCCACCGTGAGCGTCGATTCGGGCGCCGGTTCCACCTCGATACCGGCGACCGTCCGCCAGCCCGCGCCCAGCCTGCCCTGCGGTAGCTCACCGGAAATCCACGCGACTACCGGCATCAATTCGCCCGATTCGGCCCGGCTCAGCAATTCGGCCAGACCCGCGATCTTGACCTTGCGCGACGCGGATGCCCGCACCGAATCCGACGCCGCGACCACATCCGAAAGCAGCACGGACTCGACGGTAGCCGCTCGGTGTGACATATAGCTCGAGTCCACTGCTAATTCTCCATTGGCAGCTTTGCGAAAGGTCCATAGTCTGGGCATATGGCCAAGACTTACGTCGGGGCGCGACTGCGACAGCTGCGCACCGAACGAGGGCTGAGCCAGATCTCGCTCGCCAAGAAGCTCGAGATCTCGGCGAGCTACCTCAACCAGATCGAACACGACGTGCGTCCGCTCACCGTACCGGTCCTGCTGCGGATCAGTGAGGTGTTCGGCGTAGACACCAGCTTTTTCGCCTCGCAGGACGACACTCGCCTGATCGCCGAGCTGCAAGAAGTCGTGATGGACACCGAACTCGGGATCGAGGCCGACGCGCAGGAGATCGCCGATATGGTGTCGGCCCATCCCAGCCTGGCCCGGGCGCTGGTGAACATGCACCGCCGCTACCGCAACACCACCGCACAGCTGGCCGCGGCCACCGAGGACCGCTTCTCCGACGGCAGCGGGTCGGGCGCGATCTCCCGCCCGCACGAGGAGGTGCGCGACTTCTTCTATCAGCGCCAGAACTACATTCACGAATTGGACACCGCCGCAGAGGAATTGGCGACCCGTATGCGCCTGCACGGTGGTGATCTGCGGCGTGAGCTCACCCGCCGGCTCACCACCGGTTACGGCGTGCAGATCGTGGAGCGGATCGACCTGGGCGACGGTGTGCTGCACCGCTACAACCCCGAGGCCCGCAAGCTCGAGATCGCCCCGCATCTGTCCGGCGGTCAGCGCGTGTTCAAACTCGCCGCGGAACTGGCGTACCTGGAATGCGGAGATCTGATCGACAAATTGGTCGAAGAAGGCAATTTCGCCTCCGAGGACACCCGCACGCTCGCGAAACTCGGCCTTGCCAACTATTTCGCCGCCGCGACGGTGCTGCCCTATTCGCATTTCCACGAGGTCGCCGAGGATTTCCGCTACGACATCGAGCGGCTGTCGGCCTTCTTCGCGCAGAGCTACGAAACGATCTGCCATCGGCTCTCCACCCTGCAACGGCCCAAACTGCGCGGGGTGCCCTTCTCGTTCGTGCGCGTGGATCGGGCGGGAAATATGTCGAAACGCCAGTCCGCCACCGGATTCCACTTCTCCTCCGCGGGCGGAACCTGTCCGCTGTGGAATGTGTACGAGACCTTCGCCTATCCCGGCCGGATCATGACCCAGATCGCCCAGATGCCCGACGGCCGCAAATACCTGTGGATCGCGCGCACGGTGGAGCGGCGCGCCACCCGCTACGGACAACCCAGCAAAACCTTCGCCATCGGCCTCGGCTGCGAATTGCGGCATGCCGGACGCGTGGTCTACGCCGACGGCCTGGACCTCAACGAGCCCCAGGCCACCCCGATCGGCGCCGGTTGCCGCGTCTGCGAACGCGCCAACTGCCCGCAGCGCGCGTTCCCGCCGCTGGGTAAATCCTTGGACATCAGCGAACACCGCAGCTCGATCTCGCCGTACGTCCTGCGCTGACGGCGGACCGCCCGCCGGTGCGCGCTTTTTGTTAGCGTGGGGCATGGTGTCGACGGAGCCACGAATCGCACCCGGTCGCCTGCGCGAACTGGGCCCGGTGAATTGGGTTGTCTGGCAGGTGCTTTCCCGCGCGGCGGGCACCGACGACGCCCATCTGTTCAGCACGCTCGGCCGCACCGGCGGGCTGTTCCGCGGCTGGCTGCATTTCTCGGGCCGGTTGATGCCCGGCGGAAAGCTCTCGCGCTACGAGACCGAACTGGTCATCCTGCGCGTCGCGCATCTACGGAACTGCGAATACGAGACCGACCACCACATCCGTCTCGGCAAACGCGCCGGAGTCACCAAGGACATCCTGGCGCGCCTGCGCACCGGACCCGACGCCGAAGGCTGGCCGGACAAGGAACGCGCGCTGCTCACCGCGGTCGACCAGCTGGTCACCACCCGCGACGTCGACGACGCCACCTGGTCGGCCCTGGCACGGCACTACGACGAGAAGCGACTCATCGAAATCGTGCTGCTGGCAAACCAATACGAAGGTCTCGCCAGCACCATCACCGCCCTGCGCATCCAGACCGACCACTGAGCCGGACGGACCCGGCGGCTCATTCGGAAGTCCCGGACCGTTCGACGAGGATCGCCAGGCCGTCCAGAACGCGCGCCAGACCGAAATCCCAGGCATGGTCGGCGCTGTAGGCGCTGTCGTATGCCTGTCCGGCGGCCGAGCCGACCCGCGCGGCCAGCGGATAGCGCTGCGGATCGAAGACCTGTTCCAGCACCGGGGCGGTGCGTTCCCACCATTCGCGATCCGACAGTCCGCTGTCGGCGGCCGCTCGGTCGGTGTCGATGGCGATGCGAGACACCGCGGTGACGAAGCCGAGCAGGTAGGTCAGCGCCGCATCCATCTCGACATCGCTCAGCCCGAGCCCGTCGAAGGCGCTCAGTTCGTGGTCGTATTTGGCGGCCAGCCCGGGTCCCAGCGGCGGCCGGGTGGTCGGCACGTGGGCGACCCAGCGGTGGCGGGCGAGCATCGAGCGATTGTCCTGCGCCACGGCAGCAATGCGTTCCCGCCAGTGCTTTCCGGTCAGTTCCGTGCGCGGCATCCGGGCGTAGACCGAATCGAGCATGAGGTCGAGCAACTCGGCCTTACCGGGCACATAGGTGTAGGTAGCCATCGGCGTCAGGCCGAGTTTCGCGGCGACCGCCCGCATGGTCAGCGCCGCCAAACCCTCGGAATCGGCGATCTCCACCGCCGCCGCCACCACGTCGTCGACACTGCTGCGCTGTTTGGGACCGCGCGTCGGCGCGCGGCCGGGCTGCCGCCAGAGCAATTCCAGCGTGCGAGCGGGATCGCCGGCGCCGGATCGCTCACCGGTGGCGCGGGCCCGGCGGGGCCGCTCCTCGGCCGAATTCTCTCGCACCCGACCTCCCGGTTCGCTGCCGTGCCGCCGCGGTCCGGCGTCGTGCGCATCGTATCGAGTCGCCCCGCGGCGGAATAATTCTCTACGATGTACGGTATACATAGTAGAGAGTTTCTGAAGCGTACGGCTCGCGGCCGTGCACTCGCCCGAGGAGAACCGTGAACATCACCGCATCCGCCATCTCACTCAACGTTCCCGACCCGGAGGCGTCGGCGACGTTCCTCAGCACCCACTTCGGATTCACCGTCGAGATGTCGGCCGACGGATTCGTCTCGCTGGCGCGCCCCGACGCCGGGTTCAACGTGATCTTCCTGCGCACCGGCCTGGGAACCTTCGAGCCGGCCCGTATCGCCGGCGACGCGGGGCAGGGCTTGCTGGTCGTGTTCACCGTCGCCGACATCGACGCGGAATACGAGCGCGTCCGGGCCGAAGGGGTGGAAATCGTGACGCCGATCGAGACCGAGCCGTGGGGCGAGCGCTACTTCCAGGCGGTCGACCCCAACGGCATCGTGATCCAACTGGTCCAGTGGGTGGGTGACCCGAGCGCCTACGACGCGAACAGCACCGAATCCTGATTCTGTGCTCGGTGCCCCACGTCTCGACCCGACGCCGGGCACCGAGCCAACGGCCGGTCGAACAGCCGAACCGGCCCACAGCCGCTCACTCAGCGAGAGCGCGCCCCAATACCTCGGCCGCCGAAGTCGACGGCCGGCCGATCAACTTCTGCAGATCGCCACTGGTCACATCCAGCCACCCCGCACGCAGTCCGGCATCGGAATCGGCCAGCACCCGCGCGAAATCAGCAGGGACTCCGGCCTTTTCCAATCCCGCCAGGTATTGGTCCTGCGGCAGATCCTGATACCGCACCGGCTTCCCGGAGGCATTCGAGATCACCTGAGCGACATCGGCGAGCGTCAGGTGCTCGTCGCCACCGAGTTCGTAGATCCGTCCCGCGTGGCCGTCGGTGGTCAGCACCACCGCGGCGGCCTCGGCGTAGTCGGCGCGGGCGGCCGCGGCGACCAGTCCGTCGCCGGCCGCGCCGTACAGCACGCCCGATTCCAGGGTCGCGTCCAGGCCGTTCAGATAGTTCTCCCAATACCAGCTGTTACGCAGAAAGGTATGCGGTACAGCAGATTTCGCGATCACCTCTTCGGTGCCGCGATGCTCCTGCGCGAGAATCATCGGATTCTCCTCGGCGCGCGGAATGCTGGTGTAGGCCAGCAGTTCCACCCCCGCCCGCTCGGCGGCGCGCACGACATTGGTGTGCTGGTCGACCCGCGCACCGAACTCGTTGCCCGACACCAGCAATACCCGATCCACATCCGCGAGGGCGCGGTCGAGCGCTTCCGGATCGTCATAGGCGGCCTGCCGCACCCGCACACCGCGCTCGGCCAGATCGGCGACCTTGGCCGGGTCGCGGACCACCGCGACGACGGGCCCCGCATTCCTGTTCAACAGCGCCTCGACGACGAGACGGCCCAACTGCCCACTTGCCCCGGTGACGGCGACGGTCATAGCCCAACCTCCAGATCTGATGTACGGAACATCCTGCACTAACTATTAGTTAGTACCTGATATTCCCGAACCACAGACGAGAAGGTCACTACTTCAGCGATGGGTAGCATCGAGGCCATGACGAGCCGGCAACTGCGATCGGCGGACGACGCCGATCCGACCCTGGAAGCCGACGTCTTCGCGCGCAACTGCCGCTCCCGGCCGGTGCTGCAGAATGTCGCGAGCCGCTGGGGCGCACTCGCCCTGGTCGCGCTGCGCGAAGGTCCCTACCGTTTCAGCGCGCTGCGCCGCCGCGTCGACGGCATCAGCGAACGCATGCTGTCGCAGACCCTGCAGGCCCTGGAACGCGACGGCATGATCCATCGCGAAGTGCAGCAGACCATCCCGCCCCGCGTCGAATACACCCTCACCGGCCTGGGCGCCCAGGTCGCCGATCAGCTGTACGGCCTGATCGCGATCCTCGAGGACAACATCGACGTCATCTCGGCGGCGCAGGACACCTACCACCGCGACTGATCGGCGCGCCGCCGCGGTGAACTGATCGTGCAAACCGGCGCGAAAATCCGGGAAATCCGCGAAAACCGTCGAGGTTTGCACGATCAGTTCACCCTGGACCACGAAAACGGCCCGGTATCAGGCACATTCGCCGATACCGGGCCGTGAACGCGGAGATCAGAAGTTGATCATGTGACCCGCGAGACCGTGGAACGCCTCCTGCAACGCCTCGCTCAGCGTCGGGTGGGTGTGCACGTTGCGCGCGAGTTCGTTGACGGTGAGGTCCCACTTCTGGGCCAGCGTCAGCTCGGGCAGCAG
Organism: Nocardia cerradoensis NBRC 101014; assembly: GCF_000308535.1. Taxonomy (GTDB): domain Bacteria; phylum Actinomycetota; class Actinomycetes; order Mycobacteriales; family Mycobacteriaceae; genus Nocardia; species Nocardia cerradoensis. Next base: position 7,325 of record NZ_BAFW01000242.1, read on the forward strand.
CTCCGACACATCGGGACCGATGAGGTGGCCGCCGAGCAACTCGCCGTATTTCGTGTCGGCGACCAGCTTCACGAAACCGGTCGGGTCACCCAGGCCGTGCGCCTTGCCGTTCGCGGTGAACGGGAAGGTCGCGACCTTCACGTCGTAACCCTCGTCGCGGGCCTGTTGTTCGGTGAGACCGAAGCTGGCGACCTGCGGCTGGCAGAACGTCGCGCGCGGCATCATCCGGTAGTCGCCCAGCGACAGCGTCTCCGCGCCGCCGATCGTCTCGGCCGCGACCACACCCTGCGCCTCGGCCACGTGGGCCAGTTGCAGTTTCGCGGTGACGTCGCCGATGGCGTAGATGTGCGGCACATTGGTGCGCATGTAGTCGTCGATCGCGATGGCGCCGCGCTCGGTCAGCTGCACGCCGGTGTTCTCCAGGCCGTAGCCCTTGACCCGCGGCGCGAAACCGACGGCCTGCAGCACCTTGTCGACGGTGACCGTCTCGACCGAACCGGACTTGTTGTCCTTGATCGACACGGTGACCTTGGAACCGTTGTCCTCGATGGATTGCACCGAGGCACCGGTGGTGATGGTGATGCCGAGCTTCTTGTACGCCTTGGTGATCTCCTTGGAGACGTCGGCGTCCTCGTTCGGCAGCGCGCGGTCGAGGAACTCCACGATCCGCACGTCCACGCCGTAGTTCTTGAGGACGTACCCGAACTCCATGCCGATCGCGCCCGCGCCGACGATCAGGATCGACCCCGGCAGATCCCGGGTCAGGATCTGCTCTTCGTAGGTGACCACGTTCTGCGACAGCGAGGTGCCCGGCAGCAGCTTGGTCTCGGTGCCGGTGGCGATGATGACGTTGTCGAAGGTGACGGTTTCGGTGCCGCCGCTGCTCAGCTCGACGGAGAGCGTGTTCGCGTCGGTGAAGGTGCCCTTCCCGTCGAACTCGTCGATCTTGTTCTTCTTCATCAGGAAGTGGACGCCCTTGACCCGGCCGTCCGCGACCTTACGACTTCGATCGAAGGCGGCACCGAAGTCGAAGCTCGCCTGTCCGGAGATACCGAAGGTCTTCGCTTCCTTGGTGAAGATATGGGCCAGCTCCGCGTTGCGCAGCAGTGCCTTGGACGGAATGCACCCGACGTTCAGGCACACGCCACCCCAGTATTTCTGCTCGACGATCGCTGTTCGCAGGCCGAGTTGAGCGGCGCGGATCGCGGCGACGTAACCGCCGGGACCAGCGCCGAGAACGACGACATCGTAGTGGGAAGTCACGGCAACGAGCCTAGCGCTGTTGCCGAAAGCTCACTCATCCATCCCCCGCAGGGGTGAGAGGGCGGCCACAGCGTGCGCCTACCTCCAGACCTCCCGTGCGGCACGGGCGAAATTGCCGTGGAAGATCGCCGCGCGTTCGGAATCGGTGAAACCCCGGCGGGCCAGGACTTCGTCCAGTCCGGCGATGCGGGGCCGGGCGTCCGAGTTGTCCACATCCGTCCCCAGGTGTGGCGGCAGTCCCAGCAGATCCTCCGGTGGCACCCACTGCAGTGGCCCCCACCGCGTGTAGTCCTCCGAGAAATTCTCCGGCGCGGCCGCGATCTCCGCGTTGAACTGGTCCCCGTCGAACGAGAAGTCCGAACCGATCCCGATGTGCTCGACACCCACGAGTTCGGCGCCGTAGGCGATGTGATCCGCCATCGCCTCGATGCGCGCGGCCCGTCCCTCGACGCGGTTGCGGCCCAGGAAGATTCCGACCCCGTTGATTCCGATCACCCCACCGGTCGCCGCGCACGCACGCGCCTGGTCGTCGCCGATATTGCGCGGATGCGGCCACAGCGCGGCGAAATTGGAGTGGCTGTAGATCATCGGCCCGCCCGCGACCTCCGCGATGTCCAGGCCCGTGCGCCGCGAACAGTGCGAACCGTCGGCGAACATCCCGACCTCACCCAGCGTGCGGATGATCGTGCGGCCGTACGGCGTCAGTCCGCGATCGTCCGGATCCAGGCATCCGCCGCCGGCCGCGTTGGCGTGGTTGTAGGTCGGCAGCAGCGAACGCACCCCGAGCGAACGGAACAGCGCGATATTGTCCGGATCACCGTCCAGCGGCCGCGAATCCTCGAGATCGAAGGCCAGCGCGATGCGACTTCCGGACGTCACCTCGATGTCACCGATGGACTCGACGAGCCGGAAACGACCGTCCGCCAGCGCATTCCGGCGCAGCAGATGCAGCATGGCCAGCGCATCCTCGATCGAATGCAGTGAATACCCCACATTTACCGACAGATACGACCCGGCCGGGTAGCGCGTCAGTTCGGTGATATCGGCGGACGGGAGAATCGGCAGGCAGCAGTGCTGCTCCCAGAGCGGATGTGCCACCGCGGTCCTCCTTCCGGCCTTCCCGGGGCGTCCAGCAACTGTACGGAGTCGCCGGCCGAGTGGGCGACGAGACACGGCGCGATGCACCTCTCACCCCTCGGCGGACCGGCCGGTAGGCCAGAATGTGACCCATGAGCGGCGCCGAGCAAACAACCGATCCGTACCTGTGGCTCGAGGATGTCACCGGCGAACCGTCCCTGTCCTGGGCACGGGCCCACAACGAGGTGGTGATCGAACGCTTCGCCACCTCCGATCGGTTCGACGCCCTCGACCATCGCATCCTCGCCATGCTCGACACCGACACCCGCATCCCGTACCCGACCCGGCGCGGACGCTGGCTCTACAACTTCTGGCGCGACGCCGAACACCCCCGCGGCCTGTGGCGCCGGACCACCTTCGACGAATACCGCGGCGACGATCCGGCCTGGGATGTGCTCGTCGACCTGGACGCCCTGGCGGTCGCCGAGGACGAGAACTGGGTCTGGGGCGGGGCGGCGGTGTTGCGCCCGGACCAGGAACTGGCCCTGATCAGCCTGTCCCGCGGCGGTGCGGACGCCAAGGTGGTGCGCGAATTCGATCTGACCACACGGCAATTCCGCCCGGCGGCGGCCGGCGGCTTCCACCTGCCCGAGGCCAAATCGCAGGTGCGCTGGATCGATGCCGACACCGTATACGTCGGAACCGATTTCGGCCCCGGCACACTCACCGACTCCGGATATCCGCGGCTGGCCAAGCGCTGGCGCCGCGGAACCCCGCTGGCCGAGGCGGACACCGTGTTCGAGGGCGAGCCGGGCGATGTGATGGTCTCGGCGGGTTACGACCGGACGCCGGGATACGAACGCCACTACGTCGCCCGCGCGACCGACTTCTTCAACGAATCGGTCTATCTGCTGGACCGCGACGGCACGCTGCGGCATATCGACGTACCCACCGACGCCTCCGAATCCTGGTACAAGGATTGGCTGCTGGTGCAGTTGAAATCGCCGTGGGAGGTCGCCGGCCGCAGCTATCCCGCCGGTGCTCTGCTGGCCATCGATATCGACGAATTCTTCGACGGCGCACGTGATTTCGAGGTCGTCTTCGAACCCGACGCGCACACCTCACTGCATGGCTACGGCTGGACCGAGAACCACCTGCTGCTGATCACGCTGGAGGATGTGCAGACCAAGCTGTACGTGCTGACGCCCGCCTCGGCGACCGCCCCGGGCTGGACCCGCGAACCGCTCGCCGACACCCCGCCGATGGCGACCACCAATGTCATGAATCTGGATCCGCTGGAGAGTGGTGACGAATTCATGCTCACCACAAGCGGTTTCACCACCCCGGCGACACTGCTGGCCGGTTCGGTGGGCAGCCCGGCGGTGGCACTCAAGCGGGAACCGGCGTATTTCGACGCCGCGGGCATCGACACCGAACAGTTCTTCGCGCGCTCCGACGACGGAACGATGGTGCCGTACTTCGTGATTCGCCACCGCGACCACCGAGGGAAGCCCGGCCCGACCGTCGTCTCGGGGTACGGCGGCTTCGAGGTCTCGCGCACCCCCGGTTACAGCGGCGCCTCCGGCATGGGCTGGCTCGAACGCGGCGGCACCTGGGTGATGGCCAACATCCGCGGCGGCGGGGAGTACGGGCCCGAATGGCACACCCAGGTGCAGAAGGCCAACCGCTACAAGGTCTACGAGGATTTCTCCTCGGTCGCGAAGGACCTCGTCGCGCGGGACATCACGACCGCGGCACAACTCGGCGCGGTCGGCGGCAGCAACGGCGGCCTGCTGATGGGTGTGATGCTGACCCGCTATCCGGAACTGTTCGGCGCCATCGTCTGCCAGGTGCCGCTGCTGGATATGAAGCGCTACCACCTGCTGCTGGCGGGCGCGTCCTGGATCGCCGAATACGGCGACCCGGACAAGCCCGAGGAGTGGGAGTACATCAGCAGGTATTCGCCGTATCAGCGGGCGATGGCGGCCGACCCGGCGCGCCCCTACCCGCCGATCCTGCTCACCACCTCCACCCGCGACGACCGGGTCCACCCCGGCCACGCCCGGAAGATGGCGGCGTTGCTGGAATCTCAGGGGCGGACCGTCTGGTATCACGAGAACATCGAGGGCGGTCACGGCGGCGCGGCCGACAACAAGCAGATGGCCTTCCAGTCCGCGCTGATCTACGAGTTCTTCACCCAGATGCTGATCGAGCGGCGCACCACCGCCTGACCGGCCCGTCCTTCTCTCACCGAACAGATGACCAATGGCCCGCAGCGACCAGGGCCTTTGGCCTCTGGAGTGTGATCCACCGCACTGCCATTCTCGGTTCGGGGACCGAGAACGACAGGATTCGCAATGCGCACACCGACAGCGGTCGGGCCGGTGGACACCGTAGATCGGCTCATTGCCGAATTCGGCGCTCGACTGCCGCGCCGGGCCGTCGAGATCGCTGTCGCGAGCGCCCTCCGAGACCTGCGCGGATCACCGGTCCCGGCCCTACCGGAACTCGTCGAACGGCTTGCCCGTCAGCGACTCACCGATTCGGCCACCTCGCCGACCACCGCGGTTCGGTAGCGGGTTCTCGAGAGGAGCACACACATCATGGATACGTTCTGGGACTACGTCTGGTACACGATTCTGGTGTTCGCCTTCGTGGCCTACCTCATCATCCTGTTCCAGATCCTGACCGATCTGTTTCGCGATCACACGGTCTCCGGCATCGCCAAGGCCGCATGGGTGATCTGCCTGGTGATAATCCCCTATCTCACGGCTCTGGTCTATCTGGTCGTGCGCGGAAAGGGCATGGCCGAGCGAGCCCAGCACGCCCAAGCGGAAGCCAAGCAGGCGGCCGACGACTACATCCGTCAGGTGGCGGGCAAGTCGCCCGCGGAGCAGATCGCCGACGCCAAGGCCCTCTACGACTCCGGCACGATCGACGAGACCGAATTCGCCCAGCTGAAGGCCCGCGCGCTCGGTCACAACGGTTCCGGCACAGGCAATGCCGGAACCGGCGGCGCCGACCGGGGCAACCTGGCCGCCCGGTAGCGACTACTCGGCTCCGGTCCGCTCGTCGGCCACCGTGCCCGCGTCCGGATCGGAGCCGACGGCACGCCGCGGTAGCCGGCCGGTGAAGAACAAGGCGATGACGGCCAGCATCGCCGTCACCGCGAAGGCCACCTGCAATGCCAGCAGGCGGGCATCGGAGTTGACCGCGACCACCGCGTCGGCGGTCGACGTGTCGACCCCGGCCGCGTCGAGCGACTGCCGCAGCTGAGTATTGGATACGAACGGCACGCCGTCGGCCAGTTCGGTGGTGGCCCGTTGCGCGACCGAGGGCGGGACCGCAGGGTTGTTCTCGATCCCGCCGATCACCGACGAGGTCAGCGTGGCGATCAGAATGGAGCCGATCAACGCGGTGCCGAGCGAGGCGCCGAGATTCGTCGCGGTGTTCTGCAACCCGCCGACCTCCGCACTCTGCGAATCCGGCACCGCCGACACGGTGATCGCCCCGAGCTGGGAGGCCAGCGCACCCAGGCCCAGTCCCATGAACAGCATGGGCACGGCCACCACCCCGGCATTCGCCCCGGGATCCATGCCGCCGGCCAGCAGCAGAATCCCGATGATCATCGAACCCAGTCCGATGCGCACCACCCGTCGGGGATCGGCCCGCGGCACGAACTTGGGAATCCCGGCAGCGGCGGCGACGAGCGCGACGGACAGCGGAAGAATGCGCACACCGGTTTCGAGCGCACTCAATTCGAGCACCACCGACAGGAACAGCGGGACCGAGAAGAACACCCCGGCCTGAATCGCGAACTGCGCGAAGAACATCGCCAATCCGCCACCGAGCCGGCGATTGGCGAACAGCCGCGGGTCGACCAACGGCTCCCGGCCGGATCGCACCAACCGGTGCTGCCACCGCAGGAATGCGTACAGCACCAGCAGACCCGCCAGGATCAACCAGATCACCGGCGACAGACCCGCGATCTCGGTACCGCCGGGACGCGGGCGGACCCACCCCCATTCGCTGGAGCGCAGCACGCCGAAGACGACGGCACCCAGCCCGGCGACGGACAGCACCGAACCCAGAAGGTCCAGATGCACCCGCTGCGCCGGCACATCCGCCACCCGGCGCAGCACCAGCAGAATCGCCACCACGACCACGACCTCGCCGAAGAACACGTACCGCCAGGACGCGAAGGTCGTCACCGCCCCGCCCAGGAGCGGACCCACCGCCACAGCCATCGCACCGGCCGCGGCGACGAGTCCGTATGCGGCGGCGCGGCGTTCACGGCCGAAGTTCGCCGCCACCAGCGACACGATCGCCGGCATGATCAGCGCCGCTCCGATGCCCTCCAGCAGCGACCAGCCCAGCAGCAACACCCCCAGATTCGGCGCCAACCCGGTCACCAGCGAGCCCGCGCCGTAGACGACCAAGCCCACGCCGAATGCGCGTCGCCGCCCGAGAATCGTCCCGACCTTGCCGCCGGTGACCATCAGCGATGCCATCACCAGTGTGTACAGCGTGATGGCGGTTTGGATTCCGGTGATCGTCGTGCCGACGTCGTGGGCGACCGTCGCCATCGAGACGTTCATGACCGAACTGTCGAGGGTCATAAAGAATTGGCCGGAACCCAGCACCGCCAAGACGAGTGTGGATCCGGAGGCGGCGCCCGCCCGCGTCGTCACTCCCGCCGCGCTCGCTGTCGAGCCGGCGCGAGACGACGGCCTGAGCATCGGTATCGGCGGACGACCCACCTGCGCATTCGTCCATTGAAGCACTCGCGGGCCCGGCATCGGCCGCGTTCGGCTACAGGTCGCGCACCCACTTCTCGATGCGGTCCACCGTCGCCTCCGGATCGGTGATCCAGCCGTTGTGCCCCAACGGTTTCGGCTCGTGCCAGGTGCTCACGCGCGCCTTGGGAAGTTTCTCCAGCAGATGTGCGGCCGAACTGCGGGGGGTGAGATCGTCGCCGCTCATGGTGATCGAGAGGACCGGCAGGGTGAGTCGCGCGATGCGCTCGTCGTAGTCGATATCGGCGCCGACCGGGACGAACCGGCCGGTGCGGGCCAGCCGCGCCCAATCGGAGATCAGCACCTTGGACTGCCGGCCGAAACCCCCGGCGGTGATTCGATCCCCTGGCCAGAACCCGGCGAGATTCGCCGTCAGCGAGATGGCGGCCGGTCCGACGAGCATCGCGGAGCGGGCGATCCCGCCGTAACCCCGGTAGTAGGGAGTGCCGGAGGCGATGAGGATGAGCCCGCCCAACCGGCCGCGGATCCGCGCGGCGTACATGACCCCGAGCTGACCACCCATACTGTGCCCGAGCAACATCGGCGTGCTGTCCGGGAAACGGGTGCGAACGGCCTGGAAGATCGCCGGAAAGTCGACCGAGACCAGCTCGTGGTAGCCGTAGGTACTCGACGGGCTCGGCTTCGGCCGGCTGTCACCGTTACCCCGCAACTCCCCGATCGCCGCATCGAATCCGCGCCGCGCCAGCTCGCGCGCGAAATCCCCGTAGTACTCGCCCGGCACACCCAATCCCGGAATGATCACGATGACCGGCCGCGGGGCATCCGCGGTGATGGCATGCCGATGCGGACCGCTCGCGGCAACGAACCGCACCGGCACCGTCGACCCGTCCGGCATCTGGATCGGAATCGTCTCCATACGCGCACGCTACCGCGACGCGCGCCCCGGTAAGCGCGAGCGAGGGCCGAACTCCCTGCACATCGGCGCGCGACGCTCAGGAGCCCACCGCATCCGGCTCGGCCGACCCGTCCGCACATCGTTGTCCGGCCTCCCGGGCCGGGTCCCCAGCTTGCCCGCCGGCGGTGGGGGCCTTCGCGTCGATGATCGACTCCTCGGCCCTACCGTCGGAGCCGATCACCTCAGCCACACCGGCGACCAACCCTTCCGCCGCAGCGATGGCCTCCTGTGCCGTTTCGTCCACTGCGGGCGCACAACTGCGCTCCAGCAGTTCGTCGAGTCCTCGCCGGGTCGCCACCACCACCAGTTGATTGCCCGCGGCGAGCACCGTCTGCGCCGCGGGCTGCCATTCCAGCGCGTCCCCGACCGCCGGCTGCACCGCGATCACCCGGGTGTGCTCCGCCGATCCGAGGTCGGCGATCCGCAACCCGATCAGCGCCGATCCGGGCTCCACCGGCACCTCCGCGACCAGCAGGGTGGCCTGATTGATCGTCAGGGTGGCGATCACTCGCCGCTCCACCACGGCCGCGGCGAACCCGTGCGCGGCCAATTGGAAGACGCTGCGCACCACCGCCTTCCCGAGACTGCGCTGGACCCGGTCGGCCAGGTCGTCGTCGGAGACGCGTAGCACCACCCGCAGGTCGTCCCGATAGGACTGACCGAGCATCGCGGCCTCCAGGTTCACCGCGTCACTGGAGGTCAGCAAGACCAGTGCCCGCGCCTTCGGCACACCCACCGCGCGCAACGTGTCTTCCCAGGTGGCCTGACCGATCACCACCGGCACCCCGAGGCTGCGCGCCAGCGCGATACCGCGCGCGTTCTCGTCGTAGTCCAGCCCCACCACCGGCACGCCGAGATCGCGCAACTGTTCCACCACGCGCATTCCGACATTGCCCAATCCCGCGACCACCACATGGTTTTCCATCCGCGAGGGATCGATCGAATATTCCGACAACTGCGCCCGCAACACGCCACCCACCACGAGCGCGGTGACCACCGGCGTCATCGCCAGCCCGGTGAAGACCACCCCCAGTTGCAGGATCTTGAACAGCGGCTCCCGGGCCGGCTCCGGCTGCGCCGCACCCGCCGAATCCAGTAGCGTCTCGTATACCGCTGTGCCCCAACTATTTCCGATCAGCACCATGATGACGCACACGGCGGCGATGATGATCAGCATCACCAACAGCAGCCGGATCAGATCGTGCCGGACCAGATAGCGCAGCTGGTTCAGCCAACGGCGCCGCGTCCCGGGCGAATACGGCACCCGCCCGGCCAGCGCCAGCACCCGGTCCGCCGGTGCGTGCGGCGAGCGCAACGCGATGGCCCCCGGCCCGCCGACCAGCCCGGCCACCACCCGATCCGGCGGCGCGTCACCGGCCGCGGCAACGTACAGGGTGCGTTCCCCCAGGCGCAGATAGTCCTGCGCCTTCTCGCCGAGGGCCGCGGCGATGAAGGACGGGGCGGCCATCTCCGAGATCGACAGCACCACACAGTCGGAGAACAACCGGCGGATGCGAAAACCCAAGCCGGTGTTGAACATTCGGATCACCAGCCGGATCCGCGGATTGAGTTCGTGGGCGCGCAGCGCGGCGTGGAAGTTCTCCACGTCCGCCTGATCCACAAGGGCCAGCGCTCGGGCCCGCTCCACCCCGGCCGCGCGCAGGACGGTCTCGTCCAGGCGATCGGCGCACAGGATCCGCACCCGCGCCAGCTTTTCCAGCTGTGGCACGTAGCTGCCGTTGCGGTTCGGCAGTACCGCGGTCACGGTGGCATCGGCGAACCGGGTGGTCAGCTGCAGGGCCAGCTGGTGGACGAGCGGGTTGTCTCCGCAGACGACGAATGTCGGGGACTGCCCGCCCCCCGGCGAAACATGCACCTCTCGATGCTAAAGCGAATCCCGTTCGGCGGCACGACCCTTCGTCGATCAGGCGCTGACCGCACCCATGATGACCCGGCGCAGCACCCTGATCACCTCGTCGAGGGGCCGGCGCGGCTCCGAGCCGCTCCACTCGTCGACCACGTAGTTCACCGCACCGATGATGGCGAGCATGCGCGTTTCGTAGTCGCCGCTGGGGATCTCACCCTGCAGCGCCGCATCCTCGGCGGCTCCGGCCAGCAGCGCCCCCCAGGCGCGACGCAGCTCCAGCCGGAACTTCTCCACCTTCGGCCCGGCGCCGACCACCTCGACCAGCGCCACGCGGGCCTTGCGCGGATCGCGCCCGATGGACTCGATATAGGCGCGCACCCCGGCGTCGATGATCTCGATGGCACTCGCATCGGCATGCGCGTCCAGCGCGGCGACGACCGCGTCCCGGGATTCCCGGTCGATCTGTTCGTAGAGTTCCAGCAGCAACGATTCGCGGCCGGTGAACTCCTCGTAGAACTGACGCGAGGAAAGTCCGGCGTCTTTGCAAATGGCTCCGACCGAGCTATTGGCATACCCGTCTCTGGCGAACACTGTCAGGCCAGATTCCAGAAAACGCGCACGTCGCTGCCGCTGCCGGTCTTCTACGGGCTGTCCGGCGTACATCCTACCCGCGTTCGTTTCCTGTGACATTGCGCCAGACAATACCGAAGGGCCCGATTCCCTCGTCATGGATCGGGCCCTTCGCTTACACCTCCGACTGACCGCGCGTTAGCCGGAAGTTGTCTATATGGTCGGAGCGCCGGTGCAACGACTGCGCTCTTCCTGTCGCGGATGGTTTGCCGAAACGGAGGATAGTCGATAACACCTATACAACGGAAGAGTTTGAAGGAATTTTCTAGGTTTTATTTCCGCAACGATTCCATCAGGAAATAGTCGCGCCCTCCGGCGGCAGCGCGAGCGGAAGGCCGAAGCGCGGGAAGTTCTCGGCGGGCGGGAAATGAGCGAGCGCGGAAATACCGTCCGGGCCGTACGTCGTCACCAGAAGTCCGGTCGCCCGAAACGGTCCGTCCGCCCGGCGGGAATAGCAGCCGAATGCGGGGTGCGCGTTGGCCCGCACCGATTGCAGCCGAATCTCCGCACGATCCCGAAATGCCGGAATACCGCGAAGGAATTCGCCGATCGCCGCCCGGCCGTGATACTCGTGCGGCCACGGCGGCATGGTCAGCCACGCCTCGTCGGTCAGCAGTTCGACCACGGCGCCCACATCGGCAGCCTCGAAGGCACGCGCGAAACGCTCACTGAGCCCACGCTCCGTGGGCGACCCCGGCTCCGGCTCCGGGCGCCCGCACTCGTGGCGAGACAGCCGTTCACGAGCCCGCTGCAACGCCGCCTTGACGGCGACAGGCGTCGACCCCAGCAGGTCGGCCACCTCCGCCGCGCTGAACTCGAGCACGTCCCGCAGGACGAGCACGGCGGCCTGGCGCGGTGGAAGTCGTTGCAGCAGGGCGATGAACGCCAACTCGACGGACGCGCGCGCGGTCAGCACCTGCTGCGGATCCAGCAGTGCGTCCGGACACGGCTGCAACCAGCTCACCTCCGCGTGGCGGGTCGGTTCCGGCGCGTCGAAGGGCAGCGGCGCGACCGGCCGGCGCAGTGCTGCCCGGCGAAAATTGAGGCACCGATTCGTCGCGATCCGGTAGAGCCAGGTGCGCACCGACGACCGCTGCTCGAATTCGGCCATACCGCGCCACGCCGCGAGCAGCGTCTCCTGCAACGCGTCCTCGGCGTCGTACATCGACCCGAGCATCCGATAGCAGTGCGTGCGCAACTCGGCCCGATAGGGCTCGGTGAGCTCACGAAAGGTCTGCTCATCCACGCCCGCCGCGATCGACGACTCCGCCATCGCCCCATCGTCACATCGGGCACCGACAACCGGTCCGTTCCCCGCGCGGCCGGTGTCTGTATCGGTGAACGGTTTCATCGACCCGAGGAGGACGACATGATCGGAAACCACAGCCCCGCGGCCCGGGTGGCCCTCGCCTATTTCGAGGCCTGGACAGCACAGGACATGGATCGAGCGATGACCTATGTCGCCGACGACATCGTCTGCGATGCCCCCGCCGGCCGCATCGAAGGCGCGACCTCCTATCGCGACTTCATGGAGCCGTTCACTCGAATCCTCACCGGCGCAACGATGTTCGCCGCTTTCGGGGACGAGACCACCGCGCTGGTCTGCTACGACACCGCGACTCTCCCGGTACCGAGTGCCCCTGCGGCGGAACTGATTACCGTCGTCGACGGCCGAATCACAGCCAGCCGCTTCATCTTCGACCGGCTGCCGTTCGAAACGGCACGCGCCCAGAACAACAGTTAAGTAACTACTTGACTATCGGGACCGAGCTCCTACACTTAAGTAGGTGCTTAACCAAACCGAGCGGCTGGACCTGATCTTCCGGGCGCTCACCGACCCCACTCGCAGATATCTGCTCGAACGGCTCGGCCGGGGACCGGCGGCAGTCAGCGCCCTGGCCGAGCCGCTGGAGATGAGCCTGGCGGCCGTCGTGCAGCATCTCCAGGTGCTGCAGGACGCCGGGCTGGTGCGGTCGGAGAAGGTCGGCCGGGTGCGCACGTGCCAACTGGTACCCGATGCGCTGCGTCCCGCCGAGGATTGGTTGCACGCGCGGCAGACCCCGTGGGAACGCCGCCTCGACGCGCTCGGCGCAGCTCTCGCCGAGCACACCACCCCCGAACCCGAGGAGTCGCCATGACGACCACGCATTCCCTGGTCCATTCCACGTTCACCCTCGAACGCGACTATCCCGTCACTCCCGCAGCGGTTTTCGGCGCATGGGCCGAACCGGAACGCAAGGCCGAGTGGTTCAGCGCGCCCGGCACCGAACACGAACTCGACTTCCGTGTCGGGGGCCGCGAGATCGCCGCCGGCGTACACGACGGCAAGCGGATGACCTTCACCACCACATACCAGGAGATCGTCCCCGCGGAACGCATCGTGTACACCTCCACGATGGGCGTGGACGACGCCGTGGTGACGGTCTCGCTCACCACCGTCGAATTCGCCGAAACCGCGGCCGGCACCCGGCTGACCCTCACCGAACACGGCGCCTATCTCGATGGTCACGAAAAGCCGGAATGGCGCGAGCACGGCACCGGCGAACAGCTCACCACCCTGGGAGAGCGCCTGCGGGAAATGTCGAGCCGATG
>NZ_BAFW01000241.1 GCF_000308535.1 Nocardia cerradoensis NBRC 101014
CGCCTCCACGGACGTCACATCGGCATCCAAGGCCGCGATGGCACCGATGATCTCGCCGAATTCGGAGTAGCACAGATGGGTGTGGATCTGGGTGTCGTCGCGAACCCCGGCGGTGGCCAGGCGGAACGCGCCCACGGCCCAGTCCAGGTACTGCTCCTGATCGGCGCGGCGCAGCGGCAGCAGCTCCCGCAGCGCGGGTTCGTCGACCTGGACGATCCGGATGCCGGCGGCCTCGAGATCCACCGTCTCGTCGCGAATGGCCAGCGCCACCTGCCGGGCGGTGTCGGCGAGCGGCTGATCGTCGCGTACGAACGACCAGGCCAGAATCGTGACCGGTCCGGTCAGCATGCCCTTGACCGGCTTGCCGGTCAGCGATTGGGCGTAGGTGATCCACTCGACGGTCATCGGCGCGGTGCGCACGACGTCGCCGTAGAGGATCGGCGGGCGCACGCAGCGGGTGCCGTAGGACTGCACCCAGCCGTTGTCGGTGGCGGCGAATCCGTCGAGTTGTTCGGCGAAGTACTGAACCATGTCGTTGCGCTCGGGTTCGCCGTGCACGAGCACGTCGAGCCCCAGCTTCTCCTGTAGCGCGATCACATCCGCGATCTCGGCGCGCATCCGCTCGCGATATTGCGCGTCGTCGATCGTGCCGGCGCGCAGGTCCGCGCGGGCGGTGCGGATCGCGGTGGTCTGCGGATAGGAGCCGATCGTGGTGGTGGGCAGCAGCGGCAAGCGCAGCTGTGCGCGCTGCAGCTCCCGGCGGCGCTGCGCCGGCGCCCGCCGCGCCCGATCCTCGCCGAGGCCGGCGAGCCGGGCCCGCACGGCCGCGTTGTGCAGACGCGGATCGGAGCGGCGGCTCTCGAT